>NZ_JBPQTQ010000037.1:0-42707 GCF_051386415.1 Streptomyces sp. URMC 129 | reverse complement strand
GCAGGTGCAGCGCGAAGGTGAGGGAGACGGCGGTCGTCTCGTGCCCGGCGAGCAGGAAGATCAGGACCTGGCCGCGGCAGACGCCTACCTCACCGAAACGACCACCTGAACCCCGCCGCCGGACCCCGCGGCGTCAGTGGACCGGCCTGCGGCACAGGCCGGTCCACCGGCTTTTGGTGCGAAAGCGAATCGCCTACGGGACCAGGTTCATCGACCGGTACTCGGCGATCGATCCGTGGGCCGCCTGACCCGGATAGAGCGTGACGGGGCAGTCCATGCCGAACATGTCAGTGCAGAACTGCACGCGCGCGTCACCGAGCTGGTTGTTCCATATGGTGTGATCGCCATGGTTGACGCCGATGATGTACGTGCCGAAATCGGAAAAGATGTCATCGGGCTGCCTGGGGCCGACCACGATCAGCGACTCCCAGACGCAGACGTTGCCGGGGCGACAGGAATCGTTGAAGTCCCATCCGGATCCGATCTCTCCGGGGCTGTAATCGATGTACATCGCCGAGGCGGGAGATGCGGCGTACACGGTCATGGCCAGTGCGCCGGCGACGGCCGCGGGCACCGTGAAACGGCGCCGCTTCAGCCTCTTGAGTGGGTTTCTGAACTTCACGACGGGCCCCTCCCTGTTGTGTGAGATCGCGACGAGCCGAACGCGTCGCACCGCCATCATGGACACCGGCCGGTTTTTCGGCCCAAGGCGGCACCCGGCGCATCGGCGGAATCGCGGCATCGCCTCTCACGTGGTGTTTCCCCCGCATGCTGGCATGCCCGGAAGCGCGGTGTCAGCCGGCTGCCGATAGCACATCCAGCGGGATCGATAAGGGCAGATTTATGGGCGGGACGGGACGGCGGGACCGCTCAGGCCGCCGGGTTGGCGGCTATGCGGAATTCGTTGTCCTCGGGGTCCGCCATGACGATGTGGTGTCCGTCGGACTCCGCCAGGACCGTGCCGCCCGCCACCACCAGGCGCTCGGCCTCGGCCCTGATCCGGTGCCACCGCTCGGCGGGCGTGCCGTGGCCGGGGACCCGGATGTCGATGTGCAGCCGGTTCTTCGCCGTCTTCGGCTCGGGGACCCTGAGGACGGACAGCCGGGGCCCGGCGCCGTCCGGGTCGCAGAGCCAGGCGCCGTCGTCCTCGGAACCGTCCTCCGGCGGGCCGAACGACGCGAGCCACTCCTCGCGGGTCGCGAACGGCGGAGGCGGCGGCTCGTCGGCGTACCCGAGGGCCGTCTTCCAGAACGCCGCGAGGAGCGAGGCGTTCGCGCAGTCCAGGGTCAGGTCGATGCGTGCGGTCATGGCGCGACCGTACGGCCCGCCGCTGACAGCGGCCCGGCGGTGTCGTGTGGCCCTGCGGCACCATGGTGCGGATGAACGAGACGGATCCGGTCCGGGACGGGGCCGCCGCGCGCGGCGTGGCGGAGCTGGACGGTGCCGTGACCGGGTGCCGGGCCTGTCCGCGGCTCGTCGCGTGGCGGGAGGAGGTCGCGCGGGTGCGGCGGCCCGCGTTCGCCTCCTGGGAGTACTGGGGCAGGCCGGTGCCCGGGTTCGGGCCCGCCGACGCGCGGATGCTCGTCGTCGGCCTGGCCCCGGCCGCGCACGGGGGCAACCGCACCGGGCGGATGTTCACCGGGGACCGGTCGGGGGACGTGCTCTACGCCGCCCTGCACGCCGTCGGCCTCGCCAGCAAGCCGACCGCCACCCACCGCGACGACGGACTCGTGCTGCGCGGCGTCCGCGTGACCGCGCCCGTCCACTGCGCGCCGCCCGCCAACCGGCCGACCCCCGCCGAACGCGACACCTGCCGGCCCTGGCTGCTCAACGAACTGCGGCTGCTCCGGCCCCACCTGCGCTCCGTCGTCGTCCTCGGCGCGTTCGGCTGGCAGGCCGCGCTGCCCGCGCTGGCCGAGGCCGGGTGGGACGTGCCCCGGCCACGGCCCGCGTTCGGGCACGGCACCCGGCTCGACCTCGGACGGCTGCGGCTGTTCGGGTGCTACCACGTCAGCCAGCGCAACACCTTCACCGGCCGGCTCACCCCCGACATGCTGCTCGACGTCCTCCGCGCCGCCCGCGACGCGGCCGGTCTCACCCCCGGCTGAACCGCCGCCCGCTCAGCGCCCTCCGCGTGCCCCCGCTGCCCCGGTGCGCCCCGCCCCGGGCGGGGCCGGACGGGCCGCCGTCGCCACCGTGCCCGAAGCGGCCCGTGGCCCCGGCAACGGCCCTGTGACAGGAGGTTGCGCCCATGAGGACATCGGAGACGGTACGACCGCGCCGCCGGGCCGGCCGCCCCGCCGGCGCGCTGGTGGCGCTGACGGCGCTGACGGGAACGTGGCTGGGGGCTCCCGGCGGTGCCCCGGCCCACGCGGCCCTCGGCGACCTGGTCTGCACCGCCAACTTCCAGGGCAACTTCTCCCCGCCGCTGACCGCTCAGCAGACCACCGCCGACATCGAGTCGCCCGCGGGATTCGTCAACCGCCTCTCCCCGAACGGCCGGTACCCCGCCCTCCAGTCCGGCGTCGGGCACGCGAGCGGCACCGGCGTCTTCGAGGGGAACACCGGCCAGGACAGCGAGTCCGACGGGACGATCGTCACCGACCCGGCGGAGGGGACCCTCACCCTGAGCGCCGTCATCACCAGCGGCCCGCTGGCGGGAGACGCGCTCAGCGCCCTCCCCTTCGAGGCCGACCCGAATCCCGACCGCGCCACCGCCGGCCTCAAGAGCCTCGCGAGCGCCGCCGCCCAGGTCTTCTCCGCCAGATGCACGAGCGGTGACCGTACGGTCTCGTAGCGGGACACAGTTCACCTGTCATACACCTCGATGTCGCTCAACTGGGCACCCCGTGGGGCACAGTCGGCTTCCTGTCCAGACACGGTGGAGCGAAGGCGGCATGGCGAAGGCGACAACGGCGTTGTCCGGGCTGCTCGGGGCGCGGCGGCGGGATGCCGCGCGGCAGGAGGAGCTGACGGCCCGGGCGGTGCGCGGGTGCGCCGACTATCTCGCGGGGCTGCGCGACGAACGGCTCGCCGCCGCGATCGGGGCCCTGCTCACGGCCGGGCCGGACGACGCGTTCGACGCGCTGCTCGCCACCGGCAACCGCGCCCTCGAAGCGGGCGGCGAGCGCGAGCTGCGGCTCGCGCTGGACCTCGCGGACACCGCGACCGCCCTGCGCGCCCGGTCCCAGGGCGCCTGGCGGCTGCGCGGCCTGGCCGCCGAGGCGCTCGGCCGGAACGAGGAGGCCGTCGCCGCCTACGAACAGCACCTCGCCCTGCGCAAGGACAAGGGCGCGGCGGGCGGCCACGACATCGAGCGGCGGCTGAGCGTGCTCACGGACATCCGGGACTGCCTGGCGGAGGCGGGCCTCGCCGACGCCTTCGGCCGGCCCGCCGCCGAGGCCAGGACCGCCTTCGCCGCCCGCGTCGAGGCCCGCGTCGCGGAGCACGGCGCGGCCGACCCGGAGGCACGGCGGCTGGCCGCCCGCTACGCGTCCTACCGCCGGATGACCGCCGAGGGCCGGATGCCCGATCCGCTGCTCGGCGGGGCCGAGCCGATCGGCGTCGCCGGCTTCCGTCACCTCATCGCCGGCCGCACCGCCTGCGTGGTCGCCGCGGGCGCCGAGCCGACCGCCGGGCTCGACCCCTACGACCTCGTCGTCCGGTACGACGGCGCGTCCGAGGGCCGCACCGACGTGCACGCGGTGACCGTGCGTGGCCGCGACCCGTGGGAGGGCCCGGCCTGGCGGCACCCCACCGGCGTCCGGCTGGTCTTCGGCGAGTCCGCCGACGCCTGGCGGAAGGCGCTGCGCCGCCGCCTCGTGCCCGGCGCGCAGCGCCACTTCGGGGACGCCACGCTGCGCCGGCCCGTACGGGACCCGGCCCTCCTCGGGGAGAGCGGCCCCGAGGACGGCGGCAGCACCGCGTTCGCCGTGATCCGGCTGCTGGACTTCCTCGACGTCAGCCCCCGCATCGACCTCTTCGGCCTCCACCGGCCGGGGGAGCTGCGCCCCGAGGAGCGGGCGTGGGTCATGGCCCACGCGAGGAACGTCAACTGCGGCACCGGGACGAGGATCGCGCTTCGATGACACACGCGCCGGACGACAGACGAGCGGTGACCGGCAAGCGGCGCGTCGCGTTCGCCTGCCACACCGACGAGGAGCGGCTGCCCGGACTGCTGACGCTGCTGCGCAGCCTGGCCCTGACCAACCCCGAGGTGTGCGAGGACTTCGTCGTCCTCCACCCCGGCCTGCCGGACGCCGCCCTCGACGCCGCCCGTCGCCTCCACCCGCGCGTGGTGGAGCGCCGCGCCGGGGCGCGTGGCCGGGCGGAGGTCTTCTCGCTGCCGGACTACGACACGGTCATCGCGCTGGACCCCGGCATGGTGGTGCTCGGCGACATCGGGCCGCTGCTGCGGCTGCGGCACGGCGTCGGCGCGGTCCCGCAGCCGCTGCCCGACAACCCGGCCAAGGGGCGGCGCGTCGTGCTGGACGACGGACTGCTGGTGATCCAGCGCGACGCCGTCGACGACGGGCTCCGCGCCCGGCTGCGCGCCGACGGCCTGGACGATGCCCTGGAGGGGGTGCTGGAGCGGATCGACGGGCGGTACGACTTCCTGGCGAGCCGCCTGTTCGACGACACGCCCGTGCCGGAGACCGTGGTCGTCCTCCGCTTCGCCGACGACGCACGGGACCGGCCCGGATTCGCCCCCGCCGAGGCGGCCAGGAGCCGGTTCGAGCTGGACGACGACGCGTTCCGCGCCGCGTACTGCGCGCTGCCCGGCGCCAAGCACCCCGATCTGCTGCTGCACTGCGCCGGGCCGCTGCTGCGCGACCGGCCCAGCGTGGACCTGGCCCGCGCGGTCGCGGAGGTGCACCGGCAGCAGGGCCGTTACGAGGAGGCCGTGGACGTCCTCGCGCCCCTCGTCGGGACCGCCGTGGACCGGCCCCGGTGCCACCAGACGCTGGGCATGGCGCTGATGGCGCTGTCCCGCTACGACGAGGCCGAGACGCACCTGCTGCTGGCCGCCGCCGCGCCCGACCTGGCCGCCCGCGTCTTCGCGCAGCTCGCCCGCCTGGCATGGCTGCGCGGCGCGGACGACGCGGCCCGCGCCTACGCGCGGCAGGGCCTGGACGCGGACCCGGCGGACGGCACCTGCCGCGCCTGGTACGAGCGGACGCGGCCCGCGCCGCCCGCGGGCGGCGGCGGCGCGGAGGGCCCGGCCGGGCAGCAGCTCGCGCACGTCGCGCTCTTCGCCGACGGGGACGAGAACGCGGGCGACAAGGTGCTGCCCGAGGCGGTCCGGATGTGCTTCGGCCCCGACACCGGGCCGCGCCGCTGGCACCCCGTCCATGTGCACCGTCTCTTCGACGAGGCGGCGCTGGAGCGGGTCAACGCCCGGCGCGGCGTCGTGGTCGGCGGCGGCGGGCTGTTCCTCCCGGACACCGCGCCGAACGGCAACAGCACCTGGCAGTGGAACGTGCCGGACGCGATCCTGTCCCGGATCACCGTGCCGCTGGCGGTCTTCGCCGTCGGCTACAACGTCTTCGACGGCCAGACCTACCGGCGCCGCCGCTTCGCGGAGAGCCTGCGCGTGCTGGTCGAGCACTCCGCGTTCTTCGGGCTGCGCAACCGCGGCTCCGTGGAGCGGGTCAGGGAGCTGCTGCCCGAGGAGCTGCGCGACCGGGTGCTGTACCAGCCGTGCCCCACCACCGTCGCCCGGCGGCTGATCCCCGGCTGGCGGGACCCGGAGCGGCGCGACGACACCGTCCTGGTCAACTGCGCCTACGACCGGGCCGGGCTGCGCTTCGGCCACGACTACGGGCACTTCCTCGCCCAGATGGCCGTCGCGCTGCGCGCCCTGCGCGGGCACGCCGACGTGCGGTACGCGGCGCACATGCCGACCGACGAGCGGTTCGTGCACGACCTGCGCCGCGAGCACGGGCTCACGCTCCCCGTCGAGCCGCTGTACGCGCGGACCAACGACGAGATCCGGGACGTCTTCCGCCGCGCGAAGCTGGTCATCGGGATGCGCGGGCACGCCGGGATGATCCCGTTCGGCTGCGGCACTCCCATCGTCAGCCTGGTCTCGCACCCCAAGCTGGCGTACTTCCTGGCCGACATCGGCCGCCCGGAGTGGGGTGTCGCCGTGCACGACCGCGAGCTGGCGGCCCGGCTGACCGAGCGGGCCGTGTCCCTGCTGGCGGACCATCCGGCGGCGGTCGCGGACGTGCACGACCGGCAGCGGGAGCTGTGGGCGGTCACCGAGGCGAACGTCGCGGTCCTCCAGGAGCTGTTCGGCCGGGAGGAGCCGGACCCGCGATAGGAACGATAAGAACAGCCCGAATATCTCACAAGATGTATTAACAACGTCGGCATCTTCTGCTAACAATGTCGCTCGTCCCTGTCACGCGACCCAAGGACGAGCCGCGATGTCCCCACCCCTCACCGCGAGACCCCCGGCCGAGCCGCTCGGCCGCCGCGCCCTGCTGCGCGGCGCCGCCGCCACCGGGGCCCTCGGCCTGCTGTCCGCCTGCGGCGGCCGGTCCGACGCGGCGTACGACGCCGACGCCGAGCCCTGGCGCCGCTACGCCGGCACCACCTTGAACTTCGTCTCCGAGAACACCGCCCCGACCGCCGCCATCGCGGCCGACCTGCGCCCGTTCACCGACCTGACCGGCATCCGCGTCACCATCGTCACGCTGGAGCTGTCCGCCCTCGCCCAGCGCGTCGCCCTCGACCTGGCCTCGGGGAACGGCGAGTACGACGTCGTCTACGCGGACCCGTACATGGTCCTCGCCCCCTACGCCCCCGCCTTCGCCGACCTGCGGGAGTTCCAGGAGGACCCCGCGCTGCCCCGGCTGCCCGGCGGCTTCGCGGACTTCATCCCCACCCACCTCGACGCGGCCGGCCGCTTCGGCGAGGGCCCGGACGCCGAGAAGATCCTCGCGCTGCCCTACGACTCCCCGACCATGGTCTGGCAGTACCGCGCCGACCTGTTCGCCAAGCACCGCGACCGGATGGCCGACGACCTCGGGTTCGACCCGATGCCCTCGGACGACACCACCTGGGAGCAGTACTACGCCATCGCCCGGTGGTTCAACGACAAGACCGACGACGTCGAGTACGGCACCGGCCACCAGGCCAAGCAGCACGACGCCCTGATGTGCGACTTCTCGAACGTGCTGTGGGCGTACGGCGGCCGGTACTTCCCGGACGACACCCGCGTCGGCCGCCTCGGCACCACCGACCCCGGCGGCAGCCTGCTGCGCGCTCCCGAGGCCGAGGCCGCCGCCGCGTTCTACCAGCGGCTGCTGGACATCGCGGACCCCGGCTCCCGCACCTGGGACTGGGACGGCGTCGGCGCCGGATTCCGCGCCGGCCGCTTCGCGATGTGCCCCAACTGGCACGAGTTCGCCGCCTCCAACGAGCAGGTCCTGCCCGGCAAGGTCGGCTATGCCCGGCTGCCGAAGGGACCGGCCCGCTCGGCCGGCATGTACGGCGGCACCGGCATCGCCATATCCAGCGCCGTGCCGCGCCGCCGCCGCGAGGCCGCCTGGCTCTTCCTCAACTGGGCCACCGCCCCCGACACCCAGCGGGCCAACCTCGCCAGCGAGGTCGGCGGCGGCACCCCGACCCGCACCTCCGTCTACGCGATGCCGGACGTCGTCGCCGCCGAGGAACGCCCCTCCGCCATGCCCAACATGCTCTCCGCCCGCGCGGTGCGCGACGCGTGGGCCGAGGAGAACATCGGCCTGCGGCCCAAGATCCCCATGTGGAACGAGTGCGACACCGCGCTCTACACCCAGCTCTCCCGCCTGGTCGCCGGCGACGCCTCGCCCGCCGACGCCATGCGCTCCGCCGCCGACCGCATCGACCGCATCGTCGCCCGAGGGTGGGTGAACTGAGATGGACTCCCCGCTGACCACCACCACGACGCCCACCCCGGCCGGCACCGCGCGCGGCACCGGACCCGCCCGCGGGCGGCGCGCCCGCCTGCCGCTGCCCGGCTTCACCGGCCGCATGATGGCCCCCGGCCTGCTCCTGCTCGCCGCCCTGTCGATCCTGCCGTTCGCCGCCGTGGTGGCGATGAGCTTCTCCCGCGTGCACCTGCTGGGCGGGCTGCGCCTGGAGGCCATCGGCGCCGACAACTGGTCCCGCCTGCTCGACGACCCCGACATGGCCTGGGTCTGGGCCCGCACCGCCGGGTACTTCGCCCTCACCGTCGGCACCGAGATGGTGCTCGGCACCGTGCTGGCCGTCTTCCTGTGGCGGCTGCGGCACGGCCGCAACACCGCGCTCAGCCTGCTGCTGCTCCCCATGTTCGTCGCCCCGGTCATCGTCGGCCTCCTCGGCCGCTTCCTGACCGACTCCACCTTCGGCCTCTACGCCTGGCTCCTCGAACAGGCCGGCTACAGCGGCGACCTGATGGCCGACAAGACCACGGCCTTCGCCGCCGTCACCCTGATGGACGTCTGGGAGTGGACCCCGCTGGTCACGCTCATCGCCCTGGCCGGGCTCACCTCCGTGCCGGCGAGCGTGCTGGAGGCCGCCGCCCTCGACGGCGCCGGCACCGTGCGCACCCTGCGCCACATCGTGCTGCCCGCCATCGCCCCCGTGCTCCTGGTGGCGCTGCTGATCCGCTCGATGGACGCGCTGCGCTACTTCGACATCATCTGGAACACCACCGGCGGCGGCCCCGCCGACGCCACCAAGACGGCGTCGATCCGGCTCTACGAAACGGCGTTCCGCTTCTTCGACTTCGGCTACGCCGCCGTCACCGGCCTGCTGATGCTGGCCGTCACCACCGTCGTGGCCCGCTACTTCGTCCGCCTCCTCGACCGGAACGGGACGCCCCGATGAGCACCGCCCCCGCCCCCGCCCCCACCACCCCCGGACCGCTGACCCCCGGCCGTGCCGCCCGCTGGACCGGGCGCGCCGTGCTGGCCGCCGCCCTGCTGTGGACGCTGGTCCCGCTCGGCTGGATGCTGCTGTCCTCCCTCAAGCCGAACGCCGACATCACCGCCGGCGCCCCCGACCTGTGGTTCGCGCCCACCCTCGACAACTACGAGAACCTCTTCACCGGCGCCAACAGCCTCTGGCCCTACCTGCGCAACAGCGTCGTCGCCGCCGGCGTCTCCGCGCTGCTCGCCACCGGCCTCGGGGCGCTGGCCGGCTACGGCCTGGCCCGCAGCCGCATGCGCGGCAAGCACCACCTGTCGTTCTGGATCATCTCCACCCGGATGGCGCCCATCGCCGCCGTGGCCCTGCCGGTCTTCCTCATCTTCCGGTTCCTCGGCCTGATCGACACCCTCCCCGGGCTGATCCTGGCCTACCTCAGCTTCAACCTGCCGTTCGCGATCTGGCTGCTGAGCGCGTTCTTCGCCGAACTGCCGCCCTCGCTGGAGGAGTCGGCGCAGGTCGCCGGCTGCACCCCGTGGCAGGCGTTCACCCGGGTCGTCCTGCCGCTGACCCGGCCGGGGCTGGTCACCACGTTCGTGCTGTGCCTGGTCTTCGCCTGGAACGACTACGCCTTCGCGCTCGTGCTCACCGGCCCCGACACCCAGACCCTGCCCATCGCCGCCAGCCAGCTCGTCACCCAGACCGGCGTCGACTGGGGACAGCTCACCGCCATCGGCACCGTCGTGGTGGTACCGATGGTCCTCGTCGGACTCGCCGTGCGCCGCTGGCTGGTGACCGGCCTCACCATGGGAGCAGTGACCGGAGAATGACCACCGACCCCCACCCGCCGCGCCCGCCCGCCACCATGCGCGCCGCGCTGCTGCGCGCCCCCGGCGACCTGGTGATCGAGGAACGGCCCGTGCCCGCCCCGGGCCCCGGGCAGGTCCTCGTCCGCGTCGAGGCCGTCGGCATCTGCGGCTCGGACGTGCACTACTACCAGCACGGGCGCATCGGGGACTTCGTCGTCCGCGCCCCCATGGTGCTCGGCCACGAGCCCGGCGGCACCGTCGTCGCCCTCGGCCCCGGCGCCCGGCGCCACCGGCCGGGCGACCTGGTGTCCATCGAGCCCGGCGTGCCGTGCGGACGCTGCGCCCAGTGCCGCCACGGCCGGTACAACCTGTGCCCGGAGGTCTCCTTCTACGCCACACCCCCGGTCGACGGCGCCCTGTGCGAGTACGTCGCCGTGGACGAGGACTTCGCGCACCGCGTCCCCGGCAGCCTGACCGCCGAGACCGCCGCTCTCCTCGAACCCCTGTCGGTCGGCGTCTGGGCCTGCCGCAAGGGGCGGGTCACGGCCGGTTCCCGGGTCCTGGTCACCGGCGCCGGGCCCATCGGCCTGGTCGCCGCCCAGACCGCCCGCGCCTTCGGCGCTGCCGAGGTCGTGGTGACCGACGTCGAGCCGCACCGCCTGGACACCGCCCGGCGGCTGGGCGCCACCGACGCCGTCGACGTCCGCGCCACCCGGCTCGCCGACACCGGGTACGAACCGGACGTGCTGCTGGAGTGTTCCGGCGTCCCGGCCGTCGCCGACGAGGCGATCCGCGTCGTCGGCCGTGCCGGGCACGCCGTGCTCGTCGGCATGGGCGGCGACTCGATCCCGCTGCCGCTCGCCCACGTGCAGAACTTCGAGATCCAGGTCACCGGCACCTTCCGGTACGCCAACACCTGGCCCACCGCCATCGCCCTGGCCGCCTCCGGGGAGGTGGCCCTGGAGCCGCTGATCACCCACCGGTACGGTCTGGACGAGACCGAACAGGCGCTCACGGCGCCGGCCCGGGACCCGAAGGCCATCAAGTCCCTGGTCAACCCGCAGCTCCTGACCGGGACCTGACCGAGCGGAACCGCGCGGCAGCACGCGCGCGGCAAGCATGAAGGAGGCGCCGCGTGCCCACCAAGGCACGGCTGTCCCAGGCCGCCGTCGAGGAACGCCGGCAGGCCGTCCTCCGGCATGTCGTGGCGGAGGGCGAGGTGGGCATCGGCGCCCTGGCCGCCCGCTTCGGCGTGAGCCTGATGACGATGCACCGGGACCTGGACGACCTGGCCGCCCGCCACCTCCTGCGCAAGGAACGCGGCCGGGCCGTCGCCTACCCGGCGCTCACCATGGAGACCGCCACCCGGTTCCGTGTGGACGCCAACCTCGCGGACAAGGCCGCCCTGTGCGCGGCGGCGGCCACCCGGATCGCACCCGGCGACACGGTCCTGGTGGACGACTCCACCACCCTCTACCCGCTCGCCGCCGCCCTGGCCGAAATCGACCAGCTCACCGTCGTCACCAACTCCGTCGGCGTGGCCCAGCGCATGGCGACCGCCGCGCCCGGCGTGGAGGTCGCGCTGCTCGGCGGGCGGTACCGCGGCGAGTACAACTGCTGCACCGGACCCGAGGTGGTCCGGGGTCTGGCCCGCATCCGCGCCGACCTCGCCCTGATGTCCGCCACGGCCGTGCTCCAGGGGCGGCTGTACCACCCGATGCGCGAGTTCGTGGAGGTGAAGGAGGCCATGCTCGCCTCCGCCGCCCGCGCCCTGCTGCTCGCCGACCACTCCAAGTTCGGCAAGACCGCCACCCACGCGTACGGCACGGCCGCCCTCTACGAGGCGGTCATCACCGACGCCGCCACGCCCGCCGAGGAGATCGCCGCCCTCGACGGCCTCGGCGTCGCCGTGCAGACCGTCACCGTCCCGAAGGACCGTCCGTGATCCAGAGCCTCTTCGACATACCCAGCGCCTACCGGCCCACCGAGCGCCAGATGGCCGCGCCGGTCCCGCCGGTGACGGCCGTCCTGTTCGACTTCAGCAACACCCTCTTCCGGATGGCCGACCTGGAGACCTGGCTCCGCCGCGTCGGCGCCGCCACCGGCCGCTCCGCCCTCCTCGACGGCGAGGGCGCCGTGGCCGCGGTCGCCCGGCAGGTCCGCGAGGCGTTCGCGCGCCCCGGCGTCGCCGCCCTCCAGACGGGCCGCGACCTCTCCGCCGACCGGCACTGGCGCGCCATGCGCGCCTGGTGGGAACACGTCGACTTCCTGCGCGGCGCCGAGGAGACGGCGTACGACGTGCTGCGCGCGCCCGACATGTGGCTGCCCTACCCGGACACCGGCCCGGTGCTGCGGGCGCTGCGGGACCGCGGCCTGCGCGTGGGCATCGTCAGCGACTTCGCGTGGGACCTGCGCGTCCACCTCAAGCACCAGGGGCTGGACGACCTGGTCGAGACCTGCGTCCTGTCGTTCGAGCTGGGCCGCGAGAAGCCGGACCCCGAGCTGTTCCGCACGGCGTGCGCCGCGCTCGGCGCCGACCCCCGGGCGGCCCTGATGGTCGGGGACAACCCGGCCCGGGACGGCGGCGCCACGGCGTGCGGTCTGCGCGCCTACATCCTGCCGGGCGAGCCGCGCACCGGGGAGCGCGGGCTGCTGCCGCTGCTGGGCCTGCTCGGCTGACCCCCGCGCCACCGCCCCCGGCGCGGCGCGCGCCGCTCAGACCAGCGGGGTGATCCGCTCCTCCACGCCCAGCAGCGCCTTGCCGTACACCTCGATGCCCACCATCGGCGCGGCCACGGCGTGCCGCCCGGCGGTGTTGGCGTCGCGCCAGATCCGCTGGAGCGGGTTGACCTCGGCGAACGTGCCCGCGCCGTGCACGTCGACCAGCGTCTGGATGGCCTCCAGCGTGTTGCGGATGGCCCAGCCCGTGTCGGCGCGCACCCGGGCGCGGGCGAGGAAGTCGAGGTACTCGCCGCGCCGGGCCGCCGCGTCGATGTCGGCGGCGGCGCGGTGCGCGTGCAGCCAGGCGGTGTCCACCTTCATCGCGGCCTCCGCGACCTGGATCTGCGCCGCGACCGACTCGGCCTGCGTCTCGTAGAAGGTGTAGGAGATCGGCTTGGTGGCGGCCTTCTCGGTGACGTACCGCAGCGCGGCCCGGCCGAGACCGAGCTGCGGCCCGGCCAGGACGAGGGCGAGCACCGGCACGAACGCGGACCGGGGGAGGACCTCCTCCTTCCGCTCCGTCGGGTAGTCGCCCTCGATCGCGGCCGGGACCGACATCACCCGGTGCTCCGGGACGAACACGTCCTCCGCGATCAGGCAGTTGCTCGCGGTGCCGCGCATGCCCGTGACGAACCAGGTCTCCTCCAGCTCCAGGTCCCGCCGGGGCACCAGCGCCAGGCCCTGGTCCACGACCTCGCCCGTCGCGTCGGTGAGCGGCGCGCCCAGCACGGCCCAGTCCGAGTGCCAGGAGCCGGAGTTGTAGTACCAGCGGCCCGTGATCCGCCAGCCACCCGCGACCCGGCGGGCGGTGGAGGTGGGGCTGAGCACGCCGGTGACGCGGGCGTCCGGCCGGTCGCCGAACACGTCGTCCTGGGCCCGGGCCGGGAAGAGGCTGGCCAGCCAGGTGCAGACGTTGACGAGGGTGACCACCCAGGCGGTGGAGCCGTCGCCCTCGGCCAGGGCGGCGGAGACGTCCAGCATGGTCCGCAGGTCGGTCTGGTGGCCGCCGTACCGCTTCGGCGTCGCCAGCGCGAACATCCCGGCCCCGCTCAGCGCCTCGATCACCTCGTCCGGCACCCGCCGGTCGGCCTCGGTCCGCGCGGCGTGCTCGCGCAGCAGCGGCTGGAGCGCCACGGCCCGGGCGACGAGATCGTCGTGGGTCGTCGTCATGGTGTCTCCCTCGTCCTCTCCTGGGGAATGGGGGCGTGCGGCGGGACCGGCCGCACCGGCGGCACCGGTCACCGGGCGCACGCCTCGACATGGTCGGCGATGGAGTGGCGCGGGCGGCGGACCAGTCCCGAGTGGGTGCCGAACGTGCGGTGGGCGTACACCAGCGGCGCCGCCGCACGGGTCGCGGCGTGCGCCACCGCGCCCAGCAGCAGCCGGTGGTCGCCGCCCTCCACCACCCGGGCCACCTCGCACACCAGCCAGCCGGGGGCCCGCGCCAGACGCGGCAGCCCGTGGTCGAAGGCCCAGTCGGCGCCCGCGAAGCGGTCCACGCCCGGCCGGGCGAACGCCAGCGCCACCCCGGCCTGGGCACGGCCCAGCACGTTGACCCCGAAGCGGCCGGTGGCCACGATCCGGGCGAGCACCGACGACCGCCCGTCCAGTGCCACCGTCACCATCGGCGGGCGCAGCGACAGCGAGGCGAACGCGCTGACGGTCGCGCCGCACGGCACGCCGTCCTCGGCCCCGGTCACCACCGTGACCGGGGCGCAGACCCCGGCCATCAGGTCGCGGAATTCCTGCTCACCGACCATGCGCACCCACCACGGCGGCCTCCCGGGAACCGAATTCCTCATGATGATTACGGCGAGATTGCCCGCCGTTTACGGGGCCCGTCAAGAGTGCGAAGCTATTCGTCATCATCAATTCCTGCGGACGGTGAGGGAGACGCGTGGCGGCTCGGGACAGGAACGCGGCGGGGCGCGCGCCCGACACCTCCGGCGCGCGGGCGGCGGGGGAGCAGCCGGCGCTGCGGCGCGGGGACTGGGACCGGACCGCGGGCACCCGGGCCGAGATGGCCGCCGAGCGGATCGCCGCCCTGGTGGCCGGTGCCGAGCCCGGCGCCCGGCTCGGCACCAAGGAGGAGCTGCGGCAGCGGTGCGGCGTCTCCGTCGGCACGTTCAACGAGACCCTGCGGCTGCTCCAGGCGCGCGGCCTGGTCACCGTCCGCCCGGGCCCCGGCGGCGGGCTGTTCGCCGCCGAGCAGTCGCCCATGGTCCGCCTGGGGAACTCGGTGCTGGCCCTGGACGCCGCCACCGCGGACGTCGCCGACGCCGTGCGCATCCGCGACGCCCTCGACCCGCTGCTGGTGGAGGACGCGCTGTGGCACGCGTCCCCGGCGGACATCGCGGACCTGCGGCGGCACCTGGCGACGATGGAGGCGGCGGTGGCGGCCGGCGACCCGGACGCGTTCGTCCGGGCCAACTGGCGCCTGCACGCCCGGATAGCCGCGGTGAGTCCCAACGCGCTGCTGCGCTCGCTCTACACCAGCCTGCTCGACCTGATCGAGGGGCACACGCTCGCGGTCCACCCGCACGGCGAGCGCCCCCTCGCCGCCCACATCGGGGACCGCCACCGCCTCCACGCCGACCTGGTCGACGCCCTCGACCGGCGGGACCGCGACGAGGCGCTGCGCCTGATCCACCTGCACGGCGGCGGCCGACCCGGGGGTCCCACGGCCTGTTAGATTGCCTCCATGCCAGGGACCGAGCCGCGAGAGATAGCGCCCTCCTCGGGCTACCGTGGACGCAATTCCACGGCCGACCGAGCGCTGGACATCCTGCTGCTCTTCTCCGACGAGCGCCTGGTGCTCTCCGCCACCGAGGTGGCCACCCACCTGGGCGTGGCCCGTTCCACCGCGTACCGCTACCTGCAGAGCCTGACCGCCAACGGCTTCCTGGAGGAGAACGACGCGGGCTCCGGCTTCCGCATCGGGCCCCGCGTGCTCGACCTGGCCCGGCTGGCCCGCAAGGGCGTCGGCCTCTCCGACGTCGCCCGC
The DNA here is from genome assembly GCF_051386415.1 of Streptomyces sp. URMC 129. NCBI lineage: Bacteria > Bacillati > Actinomycetota > Actinomycetes > Kitasatosporales > Streptomycetaceae > Streptomyces > Streptomyces sp. URMC 129. The sequence continues at coordinate 27,272 of NZ_JBPQTQ010000037.1, read as the reverse complement.
CCGGTGATGCGGGAGCTGGTCGGCCGGATCAAGCAGCCGCTGCTCCTCACCCGCCGCACCGGCGCCTCCGTGGTCTGCCTGGAGCGCGTGGAGGCCGGCCAGTCGCTGCGGCTGTCCTACGAGCGCGGCCAGGTCCTGCCGGTCAACGCGGGCGCCGCCGCCCTCGCGCTGCTCGCCTGGGCGCCGGACGAGGAACTGGACCGGATCCTCGCCCAGCCGCTGGAGCGCTTCACCGAGTCCACCATCACCGACCCGGCCGAGCTGCGGAAGCGGCTGGCGACGATCCGGGACCAGGGCTACGCGCTGACGCGCGGCGAGATCGACCCCGACGTGCTGGGCATCGCCGCCCCCGTGCGCGCCTCGGGCGGCGGCGTGGTCGCCGCCCTCAGCGTCGCCGCGCTCGCCCACCGGGTCCCGGACGAGGAGATCCCGCCCACGACGGAGGCGATCCGCGAGGCCGCCGACGAGGTCTCCCGCCGCCTGGCCCGGCTCGACCTGGACGTCGGCACCTGAAGCGCGTCGCGGAACCGCCGGAAGGGTGCCTCTCCCGGCTTCCGCGACGCGCTGTGGCGCCGTCCCGAGGCGGCCGACCCGCCCCGCGACGCTCCCCGGGCCCGGAGCAGGCCGGGCGGAACCCGGACACGGCCCGGCCCGGGCGGCCTCGGTGAGCCCGCGGCGCGTCGTCGGCACGCCGTGAAGGTGGTGACGCCCTGGGTGGTCATGAGCCTGACCGGGACAGCAGGACCGGCCGCACCCCCGCCCGCCGGCCCGGCAGAGCGGCAGCGCGCCCAGCGCGATGCCTTCCGTCGACCGGACCTCGACGCGCCGGAGGCGTTCGTCAGGCCGATGCGGCTGAGCACCGCGCCGTGGGCCGTCCGGTCGTGCCGCCGGTGGGGAAGACGCCGGTGACACGGCCGGCGTACGTGGGCTCCGGACCGGCGGTGGCCGCGCGGTTCTCCGGGCGCCCTCGGTCCCGGGCACGCCCGGTCCCGGGGTGACCACGGAGACGCCCGCGGCTCCGGTGGAGCCGCGTGGCGGGGGAGCAGCTCCGTCCCGCTGCCGCGCAGGGGCCAGGCGGCCCCGCCGGGCCTGAGCGGCGGGTGCCCGGGTACGACCACGCCGTCGGCGGCGATCGGGCACTCCGCGGTGTCCGGGCAGAGCGGGGCGACCGGGCCCGCCCGGTTCCGGGCGGCCGGCCACGGGGGCCGTCGGCGGATCACGCCCGGCCGTCCGGGGTGGAAACTAGCGCCGCAAGTTTTTGATCTTCTCCGCAGGTGTATTGACCGCGCCCACAGCCTGTGGCAGGGTCCCGTTTCGAAGGACAGTGATCCTAAATAGCAGGACAAGCCGCCGGAGGGTCGAGGCCATCGACGCCGGTCGCCCCGCCTGACGCACCGGCGCCGATCAAGGAGGATCGACCATGGGCCTCGTGCACGAAGTCATCGACGCGTTCCCGTTCGACAAAGGGCCCATCCGCCTCGCGCGCGACGAGGAGCTGCTGCTCTCCGAGCCGCTGCCCAGCCGGAAGCAGCTCCGGGACCAGGCCCCCGTCGAGGCGGTGCACTTCACGCCCGCGTACGTGCCCGTCGAGTTCGGGCACCCGCGCGGTGTCTACGAGAGCGACCACCTGCGGGTCGAGTGGCAGACGATGAACAACCGCCAGCCCTTCTACCACCGCAACTGCGACGTGGACGAGATGTCCTACCAGGTGTGGGGCGAGCGGACCCTGATGACCGAGCTGGGCACGGTCGAGCTGCGGCGCGGCGACTTCTCCCGCATCCCCGTCGCCGTCGCGCACGACAACTACGGGCGCGAGGACATCCACCTGCTCTTCTACATCCCCGCTCCGGTCGAGGAGGCCCAGCCCGCCGCCCGCACCGCCGAGGCGCTGGACGTGCCGTTCCCCGGCTGGGAGCCGGCCACCGTCAACGAGCTGATCACCGAGTGCCTCGGCGGGCCCGGCCACGACATCGCGATGTACCCCACCGACGAGCGCCTGCTGCTCGGGCACGCCAGGACCGTGCAGGACCGCATCCGGATCCAGCGCCCCGACGACGACGCGCCCGGCACCACCTGGCTCTACCGCTCGGCGGACGTGCACATCGGCCGCACCGTCGTGCCCGCCTCGGACGGCCGCGCGTACGTCCGGCACCGCAACGCCACGGAGATCCAGTACCAGATCAGCGGCAGGCGTACGCTCGTGACCCAGCGTGGCGCCCTCGACCTCGAACCGGGCGACTTCGTCCGGGTCCCCGTCGGTGTCGCGTTCACCAGCGTCCACGCCGGGCCCAGCGCCCACATCGCGCTTCTCTCCGCCCGTGAGGTGCCGCAGGTCGCCGACGGCAGCAAGAAGGGCGAGCCGATCACCGCGGCCGATGTCGACCGCCTCCGCGCGGCCTGACGCGTGAGCCGGGAAGGAGCCGCGCCATGACCCTCATGACCGCCGTCCGCGCCCACCGGGGCGAGAGGGAGCTGCGGCTGGAGAAGATCCCGGTGCCCGCGCCGGGTCCCGGGGACGTGCTCGTCAAGGTCGCCGCCGCCGGCCTGGCGCCGAGCATGATGAAGCTGCTGGCACGCGGCGCGTTCACGCACCTGCCGACCACGCCGGGCCACGAGATCGCCGGCACCGTCGTGGAGGCGGGCGCCGCGGCCGACGGCTCACTGGTCGGCCGCCGGGTCCGGGTGCACCCGATGCTGTCGTGCCGGTCGTGCGTCTACTGCCGCACCGACCGCGAGCAGATGTGCGCCGAGACCGCGATGATCGGGCACGCCGCCTTCGGTACCGGCCCGCTGCGGCTGTACGCCGAATACCACGACGGCGGGCTCGCCGAGTACGTCCGGGTGCCGGACTGGCTGGTCGACCCGCTGCCCGACGCCGTCGGCTTCGAGGTCGGCGCCAAGGTGCACGACCTGGCCAACGCGGTCCGCGCGCTGAAGTGCGCCGCGCTGCCGCTCGGCGGCACCCTCGTCGTCACCGCCGCCACCGGCACCATGGGCGCCGCCACCATCAAGCTGGCCCGCCTCTTCGGCGCCGCCCGGCTGATCCTGGTGGGCCGCTCGGCGGAACGGCTGGCCGATGTCCGGGCCCTCGCCGGTGACCTGCCCGCCGACACCGTCGCCCTCGCCGACCTGGGCGAGGACTGGGAGACCACCGGGGCGCTGACCCGGCGGCTGCACGAGCTGGTGCCCCGGGGCGCGGACGCGGCGGTCGACTTCCTGCCGGACGGCGCGGGCACCGGGCAGACCGCCGCCGCGCTGGCGACCGGCGGGACGCTGGTGCACATGGGCGGCAACCGCGCGCCGTTCCCGTTCCCGCCGCGCGACATCATGCACGCCTGCTGGCGCTTCATCGGCACCCGTGCCTGCACCCGGGTCGACACCGCCGCCGTCCTCGACCTCCTGGGCTCCGGCGCCCTGCGCGCCGACGAGCTGATCACCCACCGCTTCGGGCTCCACGAGGTGAACGAGGCCGTCGCCCTGATGCTCGGCCGCCACGAGCCCATGTGGATGGGGGTCGTCACCCCATGACCCCCTGACGCCTGACCCCTGACCTTCCTTCTCCCCCCTTCATTCCCCTTCCCCGGTTTCCCCGGTCCCGCCACCGTGCGGGCGCCGTCCCCGGGCCCCGGCCCGGCTCCGGCACCCCCTGTTGTCGAACGCCAATTCGAATGAAATCGCATATGTCATGCCCGATGTGAGCCGCGACAGAAGAGAGAGAACCATGAGACGCCGTTCGCACCACCACTGGAGATACGCCACCGCCGCGACCGCCGCCACCGTGGCGATCGCCCTGACCGCCGGCTGCGGTTCCGACTCCGGCGACTCCTCCGGCGCGGACGACGGCCCCTCGGCCGCCGACGCCGCGCAGCAGCGCCTCGCGGACAACCCCGCGCTGGCCGACCTGGTCGCCGCCGCCGAGGAGGAGGGCGCCCTCAACCTCAACTGGGGCCTGCACGGCCAGGGCGCGCTGGACTCCCTGGTCGACGCGTTCCAGGCGGCCTACGGCCTGGACCTGGACGTCACCCTCACACCCGACCAGAACATGCCGGGCAACACCGCCAAGCTCATCCAGGAGCACAACGCGGGCTCCCCGTCCTCCACCGACGCGCTCCTCGGCAACCCCGAGCTGATCCGCAACGCGGCCCAGGCGGGCGCCCTCGCCGAGACCGACTGGGCGGCGGTCGCGCCCTGGACCGAGGGCCTGGCCAGCGACGACAACATGGCGCTCAGCCTGCTGGACCAGATCCCCGGCTTCACCTACAACACCACCCTGCTCAGCGAGGAGGACGTGCCGCGCACCGCCGCGGACGTGCTGGAGATGGACGAGGCCATCGCCAGCACCCCGTACGCCGCGCAGTTCAACGTGCTCGGCGCCGAGGAGGCGATGGGCGTGGACGGCGTGCGGGACTACGTCCGCGCGTTCGAGCCCGAGGGCTACTTCGGCTGCGGGGAGCTGAACCGCGTCGCGTCCGGCGAGTTCGCCGCCCTGTGGATCTCCTGTGGCAAGAACCTCGCGGAGGTCGTCGCCGCCGAGGGCGCCCCGCTGGAGACGGCCGTGCTCCAGGACGCCGCCAGCGTGTCGAGCTGGTACATGGGCATCCCCGCGAACGCCCAGCACCCCAGCGCCGCGACGCTGTTCGCCACCTGGCTGGTCACCCCGGAGGCGCAGGAGATGCTCTACGAGCACGAGTTCGCCGACAACCGCCGGGTCGAGGGCAGCAGGACCGCCGAGGAGATCGCCGCGTACGAGGCGGACGGCGTGACGTTCACCGAGGTCGACTACGAGTTCACCGCCTCCCACCCCGAGCTGTACAACACCGAGTTCAAGGACGAGCTGATCGGGCTGCTGACGACCAAATGACCAGCATCCAGGACCTCCAGAACACCCGGGAGAACCGGGCCGGCACGGGGGCGGTACCGCCCCCGGCCGGCCGGGCCGCCCCGCCCGCGCCCCGCCGCGGCCCGCGCCGCCGCCGGCGGCCCACCGCCACCGGCGTCCTCGCGGCCCTCATCGCCGTGCCCGCCCTGTGCGTCGTCGCCCTGCTGATCCTCGTGACCTACCTGGGCTTCCGGGAGAACGGATCGCCCGACGGCGCCCTCACCCTCGACAACTACACCTCCCTCTTCGGCGACTCCGAGGTGTGGCAGGTGGTGCTCAACACCCTGCTCTACGTCGCCGTCACCCAGGTCGTCGCGCTTCTCCTCGGCACCGCGCTCGCGCTGCTGGTGGAGCGCACCGACTTCGGCTGGGAGCGCACCATCAACACCGCGATGGTGCTGCGCATCCTCATCCCCGGCTTCTTCACCGCGATGGGCTGGATCTTCCTGTTCCACCCGCGCGTCGGGGCCGTCAACCAGTGGCTGATGGAGTGGTTCGGCCTGTCCGAGGGGCCGGTCAACATCACCTCGCTCGTCGGCATGGGCTTCGTCGAGGGCCTCGGCCTGTCCGCCCTGGTCTTCGTCATGGTCTCCAGCAGCCTGCGCACGGTCGACGGCTCGCTGGAGGAGGCCGCCCGCGCCTCGGGCGCCGGCCCCTGGCAGGTGCTGCGCCGGGTGACACTGCCGCTGATCTACCCCAGCATGCTCGGCGCCGGCATCTTCACGGCCACCATCGCCATCTCCTCGCTGGACATCCCGCTGATCATGGGCCTGTCCAACGGCATCCACGTCTTCAGCAGCTACCTGTACGTGGCGACCAACCCGTCGGTCGGCGTCACCGAGTACGGCGTCCCGGCGGCGTTCAGCGGCGTGATGATCCTGCTCGCCATCGGCTTCAGCCTCTGGTACCTGCGCACGCTGAAGTCGGCCCGCAAGTACCAGGTGGTCACCGGCAAGGGCTACCGGCCGGCGCGCCTGCCGCTGGGCCGCTGGCGCTGGGCGGCCCGGCTGTTCGTCGGCGGCTACTTCCTGTGGTCCGCGGTCCTGCCGTTCCTGATGGTGGTGTGGACCTCGCTGCTGCCCTACGTGCAGAAGCCGTCCGCCGAGGCGCTGGAGCACGTCTCCCTGGACAACTACCGGAACCTCGACTGGGACTACGTCCTGCGGGGCCTGGAGACCACCGGCAAGCTGATGCTGCTCGCGCCCACCCTGGCCGTGCTGCTGAGCCTGGCCTTCTCCTGGATCGTGGTCCGCTCGCGCCTGCGCTTCCGCTACCTGTACGACTTCACCGCGTTCCTGCCGCAGGCCGTGCCGCACACCATCTTCGCCTTCAGCGCCATGATCGCCGCGCTGTACTGGACGGACGGCTGGTACGGCCTCTACGGCACGCTGGCGATCCTCGTCATCGTCATGGCCCTGATCCAGGTCGCCTTCGGCACCCGCATGTTCAACGCCGGCCTGGTGCAGATCCACACCGAGCTGGAGGAGGCGGCGGCCATGTCCGGCGCCTCCACCTGGGCCACCGTGCGCCGCGTCACCCTGCCGCTGCTGCGGCCGGTGGCCACCTACACCTGGCTGTGGCTGGCGCTGCTGACCCTGCGCGACCTGACGGTGCCGACCCTGCTCGGCTCGCAGGACACCCTCACCCTCTCCGTGGCCTCCTGGATGCTCTACAACACCGGCCAGGTCGGCGCCTCCTCGGCGGTCACGCTGCTGATGATCCTCTTCATGACCCCGGTCGTCGTGCTGTTCCTCGTCCTCACGCGCGGGCGGTCGGGTGCCGGGGCCACGTCTCTTCCGTCCCAGCCAGCCGCCCCCCTCGAAAAGGAGGACCACTCATGACCGGCACCGCTAGCCGCCCCCTCGCCGTCGAGGGACTGCGCAAGGGTTTCGCCGACCGGGACACCACGGTCATGGCCGTGGACGACGTCAGCTTCGAGCTGAAGGAGGGCGAGCTCTACACGCTGCTCGGGCCCTCCGGCTGCGGCAAGACCTCGACCCTGCGCTCGGTCGCCGGGCTGGAACGGCCGGACGGCGGGCGCGTCGTCATCGACGGCGCCGTCGTCGCGGACCCCGCCGCAGGCACGTTCGTCCCGCCCAACAAGCGCGGCATCGGCATGGTCTTCCAGAGCTACGGCATCTGGCCGCACATGACCGTCTTCGACAACGCCGCGTTCCCGCTCCAGGTGGCCAGGACCAAGACGTCCAAGCGGGAGATGGCCGAGCGGGTCGGCAGCGCGCTGGCCGCGGTGCAGCTCGACAGGTTCGCCGGGCGGATGGCCACCCAGCTCTCCGGCGGCCAGCAGCAGCGGCTGGCACTGGCCCGCGCCCTGGTGCGCCGCCCCAAGCTGCTGCTGCTGGACGAGCCGCTGTCCAACCTGGACGCCAAGCTGCGGCAGGCGATGCGCGCGGAGCTGTCCGCGCTGCAGCGGCAGCTCGGCATCACCACCCTCTACGTCACCCACGACCAGGACGAGGCGCTGAGCATGTCCAGCCGCATCGCCGTGATGTCCGCCGGGCGGATCGTCCAGGAGGGCGCCCCGCGCGACATCTACCAGCGGCCGGCCACCCGCTTCGTGGCCGACTTCGTCGGCACCACCAACTTCCTGGCGGGCACGGTCGCCCGCGCCGGGGGCGACGGCACCCGCATCGGGACGGCTGTCGGCGAGCTGGTCGGGCCCGGCGGGCACGGCGCGAACCCGGGCGACGAGGTGCTGCTGGCCGTGCGGCCCGAGGCCGTCCGGCTCCACCTGTCCGAGCCGGGCCCGGCGGCCAACGTCATCACCGGCGAGGTCGAGCAGGTCATGTTCGTCGGCGAGCGCGTCGACTGCCACGTCCGGGTCGGGGACGACGTGTGGGTCACCCGGCAGGAGGCCCATCTGGCCGCCGCCACCGGCGACCGGGCGTGGCTGGAGCTGCCGGCCGAGTCCCTGTCCCTCATCCCCGGCCGGGACTGAGCCCGCGCCCCCACGCACCAGAGACGAGAGACGAGAGACGCATGCTCACCGACCCGATCGATGTGCGCATCCTCTGCCCCGGCCAGAACTGGATGGCGATCGGCAGCCTGATCGCCAACGGGCTCAACGGCTACTACAGCCGCCTGCCGGAGGGCTCCACGGTGGCGGCCGTCACCGGCTGCCCGCCCGCCGCGCTCGGCATGGACGGCCCGCGCCTGGTCGCGGACGGCTGGTACGACATGGCGATCACCACCCCGGCGTGGAACCTGACCATGGCCCGCGAGGGCAGGGGCCCCTACGCCGAGCCGCTGCCGCTGCGGGCCCTGGCCGTGTTCCCCCACGACGACCGGCTCGCGTTCGCCGTGCGCCGGGAGACCGGCGTCGAGAGCCTGCGCGACATCGCGGAACGGAAGCTGCCGCTGCGGCTGTCCGTGCCGCCGCGCGAGCAGGGCCATCCGGTCACCTGGGTGCTGGACGAGATCCTCGCCCGGTACGGCTTCCTGCCCGAGGACGTCGAGGGCTGGGGCGGCGCGGTGCTGAGGGACCGGCCCCGCAACCAGAACGCGCCGGGCGGAGTGCCGGTCGACCCGACGTTCGACGCCGTGTTCGACGAGGCGGTCATGACGATGCGCTGGCGGCGGATCACCACCGAGTACGCCATGCGCTTCCTGCCGCTGGATCCCGACGTGCTCGCGCACTGCGCGGCCCTGGGCATGCCGCCGGGCGTCCTGGAGCGGGGGCGGCTGCGCGGCATCGACGCCGACGTGCCGACGATCGACTTCTCCGGGTGGGTCCTGTACTGCGCGGAGTCCATGCCGGACGAGCTGGCGTACCTCACCGTGCGCGCCATCGAGGAGCAGCGGGAGACGATCTCCGGCCGCTTCACCGGCCCCACCCCGGCGATGACCAGCCCCCTGGACATGCGCCGCGCGGCGGCCGACGTCCCGGTCCCGCTCCACCCGGGCGCCGAGGCGTACTACCGCGAGGCGGGCCACCTGGCCTAGGCGCGGGCCGCCGGCGCTTGCGCGGGCGGCGCTCGACACCTAGGCTGTTTCATATAACAAGACATGCGTCCTTTATTTCAGGACAAGGGCGCCGGTCGGGGCATGGCAAGACATCAGCAGGACGTCACGAGGAGGCGCGATGACGCACCGTCCGCCGGAGCCGAGGATCGAGCGGTCGCTCACCCTGCATCTGCGGGGCGACTGGGGCTCGGCCAACCTGCATCGCGTCTGCGGCTGGATCTCCCAGGAGCTGACCGACCGCTGCGGCCCGCACACCCGGGTCGCCATCTGGAACAGCCGGGGGTTCTCGGACGCCGTCCGCGCCGTGGGCCGGGGCGAGGTGCACGTCGCCATGACCACCCCCGCCGCGTTCACCACCGCCGCCCTCGACGGGCGGGGCGTCTTCGCGGGCGAGAGCTTCCCCGAGCTGCGCGCGCTGGGCGTCGTGCCGCAGCGCGACCGCCTCGTGGTGGGGGTGCGCAAGACGTTCGGCATCACCACCTTCGCGGAGCTGCGGGACGCCAAGCCCGCCCTGCGGCTGGCCACCTCGGTCCACGACGGGGAGAACTACGTGGGGCTCGCCGCCCACGAGATCCTCACCCGCTCCGGCGTCGACGTCCTCGGCTGGGGCGGCGAACTGCTGGAGGACGAGCGGCCCTTCGAGACCTTCGACCACATGCGGGCGGGCCGCGCGGACGCCGTGGTCCACGAGGCGTACATGCTGCCCGCCTGGCAGGAGTTCGGCGGCGACCTGCACTTCCTGCCCGTCGAGCCGGAGGTGCTGGACGGCCTGTGGCGGGACTTCTCCTGGCCGGCCGCCGACGTGGCCGAGGGACACTTCCCCGGCGCCCCCGCGTTCCGCACGCTGGACTTCTCCGACTTCCTGGTCCTCACCCGTGCCGACCTGGCCGACGACGTGGCCTACGCGATCGCCTGGGTGCTGGGCGAGACCCGGGACGTGCTGGAGCGCCAGTACCGGCACATCCCGGCCGGGCGCAGCCCGGTCACCTACCCGCTGGACCCGGTGACGATGGGCCGCGCCCCCGTCCCGCTGCATCCCGGCGCGGCCCGCTACTACGACGCCCTCCCGCGGCCGTGAACGCGGCGGAGGCCAGGTCGCTGGCCGTCAGCGCGTCCCACGCCCTGGCCGCCGCCGGCCAGGGGGACATGGTGTGGGGGCACGTCGCGGTCCGCGACCCCGAGGGGCGCGGCATCTGGATCAAGGCGCCCGGCTGGGGACTGGAGGAGGTCACCGAGGACCGGCTCCAGCTCGTCTCCTTCGACGCCACCGTCCTGGCCGGGGAGGGCACGCCCCACAAGGAGTGCCACATCCACCTGGAGATCCTGCGCGCCCGGCCCGGGCTGGTGTGCTCCGCGCACACCCACGCCCAGGCCGCCGTGGCGTTCGCCGCCCTCGACACCACCCTGCTGCCGCTCTCCCACGAGGGCGCGCTCTTCGGCGGCGAGGACGTGCCGCGCTTCCGCGACACCGGCGCCCTGGTCAGCACCCCCGCCCTCGGCCGCGCCCTGGCCGGCGCGCTCGGCGACGCCCCGGCCGCCCTGATGCCCAAGCACGGCCTGGTCGCCGCCGGGGCGAGCGTCCCCGCCGCCGTCATGCACGCCGTGCTGCTGGACCGGGCCTGCCGCACCCAGCTCACCACCCTGGCCGCCGGGCCGGCACGGGTGTGGTCCGGCGCCGCCGAGGCCCGCGCCAAGCGTGCCGAGTGCTGGCCCGAGAGCCAGCTCGAGGCGGGCTGGCACTACCTGGTCCGGCGCGCCGCCGCCCGCACCCCGCACCAGCGATGAGGACCGATGAGGACCGATGAGGAAGACGAGGAAGACACCGAGATGAACGACCAGCAGACTGCCGCCCCTTCGGCCGACTGGGTCACTGTCCCCACCGCCGACGGGCCGATGCGCGTCTACGCCGCCCGGCCCCGGGGCACCGCGGACCGGGCCGTGATCGTCCTCCAGGAGGCGTTCGGGGTCAACGACCACATCCAGGACATCGCCCGCCGCTTCGCCGGCCGCGGCTACCTGGCCCTGGCGCCCGACCTGTTCCACCGCAACGGCGTCGGGACCCTCGGCTACGAGCAGCACGCCGAGGCCATGCCGCTGATCGGCGCCATCGGGCCCGACGCCATCGTCACCGACGTCCGCGCCGTCCTCGACCACCTGGCCGCCGCCGAGGGCATCGGGGCGGGGCGCACCGCGATCACCGGCTTCTGCTTCGGCGGCCGGGCCGCGTTCACCGCCGCCACCGCCCTCCCCGGCCTCGCCGCCACCGTGGTCTTCTACGGCCCCGGCATCGCGGCCGGACCGCACGCCGTGCTGGACCGGGCCAAGTCCCTCGACGCGCCCGTCCTGCTGCACGTCGGCGCCGACGACCCGACCATCCCCGGCGAGCAGGTCGAGGCGATCGACGCCGCGCTGACCGGTGCCGGTGCCGACTTCGAGCAGCACGTGTACGCCGGGGCCGGGCACGCGTTCGCCTGCGACGCCCGCCCCCACATGTACCGCGAGGAGCAGGCGAGGACGGCCTGGCAGCGCACGTGGGCGTTCCTCGACCGCCACCTGCCCGCCGCCGCCTGAAGGGAGTTCCCATGGGCACCGTCTCCGAAGTCATCGCGGTGATGGGCGCCGACCAGCCCCTGCACACCGTCGAACGGGACGAGGACCTGCTGCTCGCCGCGCCGCACCCCAGCCCGTTCCCCGTCAGGCTCTGGCGCGACCACGAGCCGCTCACCGTCGTGCACTTCTCCCAGCGGTTCGAGGCCCGGCCGTTCGCCCCGCCGCGCGGTGTGTACGAGAACGACCGGGTCCGCGTCGAGTGGCAGACCATGGACAACCGGCAGCCGTTCTACCACCGCAACAGCGACGTGGACGAGATCTCCTACCAGGTCGCCGGCGAGCGCACCCTGATGACCGAACTCGGCGTCGTGGAGCACCGGCCCGGCGAGTTCTCCCGCCTGCCGCGCGGCGTCGCGCACGACAACTACGGGCGGCGGGAGAGCCACCTCCTCTTCTACACCCCCGCCCCGGTGGCCGAGGAGCGCGAGCCGGAGCGGCTGTCCGAGCCCGTCCTCCCGCCCTTCCCCGGCTGGGAGCCCGGCCCGGTCAACGAGGCGGTGACCCAGTGCATGGGCACCCCCGGCCACGACATCACCGTCTTCCCGGTCGACGAGCGCCGCCTGCTGGAGCGGGCGCACGCCGGGAAGGAGCGGCTGCGGGTGCTGCGCGGCGGGAGCGCGCCCGGCACCACCTGGCTGTACCGCTCCGGCGCGCTGCGGCTGGGCACCGTGCGGCTGGCCGCGTCCGACGGCCGCGTCTACCGCCGCACCCTGGACGCGGACGAGATCCAGTACCAGGTCAGCGGCAGCCGCACCCTCGTCTCGCAGCGCGGCGCCGTCCGGCTGGAGCCCGGCGACTTCGTCCGCGTCCCGCTCGGCCTGGCCCACACCAGCGTCTGCGCGGAGGAGAGCGAGCACATCGTGCTGCTGTCCGACCGCGAGCTGCCGCAGGTCGCGCAGACCTCCCGCACCGCCGAGCCGTGCACGCCGCGGCTGCTCGCCGCCCTGCGCGGCTGACCCCGAGCCGTACCACCACCTTTCGAAGCGTTCCGACACGAGAAGGCGACGCCCTATGACCGCCATGCTGGCCGCCCGAGCCGAACACGGCTCCGCCGAGCTGCACTTGACGAAAATTCCGGTGCCCGAGCCGGGACCCCTGGACGTGCTGGTCAAGGTCGCGTCCGCCGGACTCGCGCCCGGCATGATGCGGCTCCTCGCCCAGGGCGCCTTCAAGCACCTGCCCACCACGCTCGGCCACGAGGCCGCCGGCACCGTCACCGCGGTCGGCTCGGGCGTGACCGGCCTCGCCGTCGGCGACCGGGTACGGGTGCACCCCAACCTCACCTGCCGGTCCTGCCGTTACTGCCGCACCGACCGCGAGATGATGTGCGCGCAGCAGGCGATGATGGGCCACGCCGCGTTCAGCGACGTGGCGATGCCGCTCTACGACGCCTACCACGACGGCGGGCTGGCCGAGTACGTGCGCGTCCCGCACTGGCTGATCGACCCGCTCCCGGCGAACGTCGGCTTCGACGTGGGCGCCAAGGTCCACGACCTGGCGAACGCGGTCCGGGCGCTGAAGTGCGCGGAGCTGCCGCTGGGTTCGACCCTGATCGTCACCGCCGCCACCGGCACCATGGGCACCGCCACCGCCAAGCTGGCCGCCCACTACGGCGTCGCCCGGCTGATTCTCGTCGGACGCAGCGCCGAACGCCTGGCCGCCGTGCGGCACCTGGCCGGGGACGTGCCCACCGAGACCGTCGCCCTGGAGGAGCTGCCCACCGGCTGGGAACAGGACCAGGGCCTGACGCGGGCGCTGCGCCGGTTCGTTCCCGAAGGGGCGGACGCCGTCCTGGACTTCGTGCCGGACGGGCCCGCCACCTACCAGGCGATGGCCGCGCTCGCCACCGGCGGCACGCTGGTCCACATGGGCGGCAACCGGGCGCCGCTGCCGTTCCCGCTGATCGCCCTGATGGTCAACTGCTGGCGGGTGGTGGGCACCCGCTGCTGCACCCGCACCGACGCGCTGGAGGTCCTGAGCCTGCTGGAGCGCGGCGCGCTCGCCGTGGACGAGCTGATCACCCACCGCTTCCCGCTGGCCGCCGCCGACCGGGCCGTGGCCGCGATGCAGAGCCGCACCGAGCCCATCTGGATGGCGGTGGTGAACCCATGACCGGCAGAACCGGGGCCGCCGAGCCGGTGCTCGTGGTGGGCGGCGGCCCGGTCGGGCTGACCGTCGCCAACCTGCTGGCCGCGCGGGGCGTGCGGGTCGTCCTCGTGGAGCGCAATGCCGCCACCAGCGACGAGGCCAAGGCCATCAGCCTGGACGACGAGTCGCTGCGCACCCTCCAGGCCGCCGACCTCGCGGACAAGGTGCTGGAGATCGTCGTCCCCGGCACCGGCACCCGCTACTACGACCGGCGCGGCCGGGTCCTCTTCCACGCCCAGGGCCCCGAACCGTACCGGCTGGGCTACCCGTTCAAGAACCAGTTCGCCCAGCCGGAGCTGGAGCGGGTCCTGCTGGACTCGCTGAAGTCACGGCCCGGGGCCGATGTCCGCTTCTCCACCGAGCTGGTCTCGGTCGCCGAGGACGGCGACGGCGCGACCGCCGGGCTGCGCCCCACCGGCGGCGACACGGTCGAGGAGCTGCGCGTCTCGTGGGTGCTGGCCTGCGACGGGGGCCGCTCCACCGTCCGCGAGCTGCGCGGCATAGACATGACCGGTACCAGCCACCAGGTGGTGTGGCTGGTCGCGGACACCACCGGCGACCACCACGACGAGCGCTACGGCATGCACCGCGGCACCCCCGACCGGCCCACGGTCATCGTGCCGGGCCGGGGTGGCCGCTGCCGGTACGAGTTCCTGCTGCACCCCGGCGAGGGCGAGAAGGGCGTCCGGCCCGGCTTCGAGACCGTCCGCCGCCTGGTGGCGCCCTACCGGTCCCTCACCGAGGAGCAGATCGAGCGCTGCACCACCTACACGTTCAACGCGGTGATCGCGGACCGCTGGCGCGACGGGCGCTGCCTGCTGCTGGGCGACGCCGCCCACATGATGCCGCCGTTCGCCGGGCAGGGACTCAACTCCGGTGTCCGGGACGCCGCGAACCTCGCCTGGAAGATCGACGAGGTGTGGCACGGCCGCGCCGGGGACCGGCTCCTGGACACCTACGAGGCCGAGCGCCGTCCGCACGCCACCGCCATGGTCCGCTTCTCCGAGCGGCTCGGGGACATCGTGATGACGACTAGGCGGCACCGGGCCCTGGCCCGTGACCTGGCCGCCCGCGCCCTGCTCCTGACCCCGCCGGGCCGCCGCTACCTCACGGAGATGCGGTTCCGGCCGCACGCCCGGCACACGGCCGGACTGGTCTTCGGCGACCACCCCCTGACGGGCACGCAGCTCCCGCAGCCGCGCGTCCTGGTGCCGCCCAGCCTGCGGCCCCGGCGGCTGGACGACGTGCTCGGCCACGGGCTGGTGCTGCTCGGCGTCGACGTCCCGGACGCGGCGTGGCGGCGGCTCGGCGCGGACCCCTGGCGCGACGCGACCTGGCCGATCCGCAAGGTCGACGTGTGCCTCGGGGACCGGCTGCCCCGCCCCGCCGCCGGCCGGCACGCCGTGGCCGACGCGGACGGCAGGCTGGAGGAGGCACTGGGCGCCGCCAGGAACCGGTTCGTCCTCGTCAAGCCCGACCGCTACATCGCCGCCGTCATGGGCCCGGACGAACTCGCGACGGTGGGCGCCGCCCTGCGGGCCCGGCTGACCCGGGACTGACGGTGCTCCCGTGCGGCCGGGGACGGGCTCAGCCGGCCGCGCGGGCGGCGTCGCGCAGCCGCTCCGACAGCTCGGCCGCCGCCTCGCGCACCGCGGTCACGAAGCCGGGCAGCTCCTCGTCGGGGACCCGGTGGGCGAGGGCGGCGACGCTGAGCGCGGCGACGACGCGGCCCTCCTCGCCGCGCACCGGCGCCGCGACGCCGATGACGTCGGGGTCCAGCTCGCCGCGGCCGACCGCGTGGCCCTGCTCGCGGATGCCGGCCAGCCGCTCCCGCAGCTCGCCGGGGTCGGTGAGGGTGGCGCCGGTGAAGCGGGGGAGCGGCCCGGCGAGCAACGCGTCCAGTTCACCGGCGGGGGCCCAGGCCAGCAGGACGAGGGCGGCGGCACCGGCGTTGACGGGCAGCACCTGGCCGCGCTCGTAGCTCAGGCGCAGGGTGTGGCCGGCCTCCTCGCGCTCCAGGCACACGATGTCGGGCCCGGCGCGGCGGGTGAGCAGCACGGGATGCCCGGTGCGCCGCACGAGGTCGCGCATGACGGGCCGGGCGGGTGCGGAGAGGCCGACGCCCTTGCGGGCGAGGCGGGCGAGGTCGAGAACGCGCGGGCCGAGCCGGAAGCCGGGCGCGCCGTCCTCGTTCTCCGTCAGGAAGCCGCCCACGGTGAGGCTCTGGAGATAGCGGTAGGTCGTGGAGCGGGCGACGCCGAGGTGCGCGGCGACCTCGGTGGCGGTGAGCACCGGCCGGTCGTCGGCGAAGAGCAGGAGGATGTCCAGGGCGCGGTCGGCGGTGGAGTTGCGCCCGCGATACCCCTGGTTCGTTCCCGAATACCGGGCTGTCGCTCCTGACATGCGAGAAAGATACCAGGGGTGCGGGCGTCGCTCCCGGCCCGTGCCGGGACTACTGAACGGGCTGGTAGGCGGAGCCGCCGTCGGTGAGCAGGCGCTCGGCCTCGGCGTAGATCTCCTCGGGGGACTTGCCGAAGTCGAGGGACTTGCGGAAGGGCTGGCGCACGTCCCGCTCGACGCGCAGATAGACCTCGTTGCGGTTGCCCTCGGGGTCGAAGAAGTAGATGCCGAAGGCGTTGCCGTGGGTGACCTCCTGCTGGACCTTCACGCCCTCCTCCTCGAACGTCCGGTGGAAGGCGCGGAGGTCGTCCAGCGAGGCCACCCGCCAGGAGATCTGGTGCTGCTGCTTGTCACCGATCGCGGCCGTGCGGCCCTTCTGGAGCACGAACTCGTGGTGCTCCTCCTCCGGGCGGGCGCTGAAGAAGACGATGCCCAGCTCCTCGTCCTCGTCGGTGACCGTCAGGCCGAGGAGGCGCTCGTAGAAGTCCCTCATCGTCGGCAGGTCGTACACCCACAGGCCGGTGTGGCCCAGTCCGGTGATCGCCATGTGGCTCTCCTTGGCGGCTCGGTTGTGTCTCGATAAGCAGGACGTCTATCCTGTATAACGACACAAGGGTACGATCGGCCGCGACAGCAGTCAATGAGCGGGCGGCCATGAGAGAAGAGGTGCGTGTTCCATGCGACTTGCGACGCTGCGCGTCCCGGGCGGTACCTGTGCGGCGCGTCTGGAGGGGGAGGAGTACGTGCCGCTGCCGTACCGCGACCTGGGCGCCCTGCTGGCCGTGGGGGAGGGATGGCGGACGGTGGCGCCGGCGCAGGGCGCGCGGCCCGTCCCGGTGGGCGAGGCCGTGCACGCGACCCTGGTCCCGCACCCGAACAAGATCATCTGCCTCGGGCTCAACTACGCGTCCCACATCAAGGAGATGGGCCGCGACACCCCGCGGTACCCGACGCTGTTCGCCAAGTACGACGGCTCGCTGATCGGCGCGACCGACCCGATCGCCCTGCCCGTGGTCAGCGACCGCGTGGACTGGGAGGCCGAGCTGGGCTTCGTCGTCGGCCGCCCGGCCCGCCACGTGCCCAAGGAGGAGGCCCTCGACCACGTCGCCGGCTACACCGTCGTCAACGACGTGACGGTCCGCGACTACCAGCGCCGGACCCGGGAGTTCCTCTCCGGCAAGACCTTCGAGGCCACCACCCCGGTCGGCCCGGTCCTGGTCACCCCCGACGAACTCGGCCCCGGAGAGCCGGACCTGGAGATCCGCTGCGAGGTCGACGGCGAGGTGATGCAGCGATCCCGCACCTCCGACCTGCTGTTCGGGATCGCGGACATCCTCTCCTACGTCAGCGACATCATCACCCTGCGCCCCGGCGACCTCGTCTGCACCGGCACCCCCGGCGGCGTCGGCGACGGCCGCGACCCCAAGGTCTACCTGAAGCCCGGCCAGACCCTCCGCACCGTCGTCGAGGGCATCGGGGAGCTGAGCAACGTGTGCGTTCCCGAGCGCGTGGCCTGACCGAGAAGACTCCCCGGCCGGTCCCGCCCTGACCCGGCCGGGGTCCTCGGCATCCGCGTGTGCCCCTCAGTGGCGTGTGTCACAAATGGCTTAACGGCGCTGAGATGAGGGCCATAAATGTGCTAAATCCCTTTCAGCTTCGCCGCTTGCCCCGCATCGGCGCGGAAGACTGGGATCGCCGAGTCGGCTGGGACGCCCCGGCCCGGTCCGGTGAGCCGGCACGTGGAGAGGATCCTGATGAGCACAGCGGAAGCCCGGACGGCGGAACTGGCGGTCGACACCGACCGATATCCCCTGTCCGAGCCGGAAAGCGCCGAGTGGAAGTCCGTGGTTTCCCGCGCCCGGCACGAACTGCGAAGCTCCGGATGCAGCGTTCTGCCCGACTTCATTCGCCCCGCCCGCCAGGAGGCATTGCGGCGGGAATGTGCGGAAATCGCCCCCGACGCACATGACGATGTCGAAACGGTCAACGCCTACAACATCGACATCGACACCCCGCTCCCCGAGGACCACCCCGGCCGCCTCACCACCCGGCGCGGCAACGCCTTCGTCGCCCGCGACCGCGTCCCGGCCGACGCGATCATCCACCAGCTCTACACCAGCGCCCTGTTCAAGCGCTTCATCGCCGACTGCTTCGAGCTGCCCGCCCTCCACGAGCTGGCCGACCCCCTGTCCGGCCTGGTCCTCAACGTCGTCCGGCCCGGCATGGAACACCCGTGGCACTTCGACACCAACGAGTTCACGGTGAGCATGCTCACCCAGGAACCGGAGGACGGCGGGGTCTTCGAGTACTGTCCGAACATCCGGTCCGCCCACGCGGAGAACTTCGACGACGTCCGCGCCGTCCTCACCGGCGCCGGCGACCACCTCGTCCGCCGCCTCACGCTGCGCCCGGGGGACCTCCAGCTCTTCAAGGGCCGTTACGCGCTCCACCGCGTCAGCACGGTGAAAGGCGAACGGGCCCGGCACACCGCCATTTTCGCGTACAGCGAGCGCCCCGGCGTCATCGGCAGCGTCGCGCGCACCAAACAGCTTTTCGGCCGCGTTCTCCCCGAACACCTCGCCGCCGAGAAAAAGGCCGTACGAGTCGATCAGCTACTGGATTAGAGAACCGATCGGGCGACCCCCTGAAAGGCCGCCCTCGACCCCCCACTCTCTGTTCCAGGAGGAGCACGACCCGTGGATTTCGACGCGACCGGAAAAATACAGCTCGACCACATCTACACGCAGCCCGACCCCCGCGCCTACTTCTCGACCCTGAAGACGCTCGACTATTGCATTCCCCAGCTCGCCAAGCCGTATTTCTCGGATCTCATCGAACGCTACCGGGAATCCACGGGAGTGACGACCCCCGCCGTCCTGGACGTCGGCTGTTCCTACGGCATCAACGCGGCGCTGCTGAAATGCGACGCCACCATGGACGAGCTCTACGAGCGCTACGGCACCCCCGAGGCCGCCGAGCGCACCCGCAGCGCGCTGCTCGGCCGTGACCTGGAGCTGATCAGGACCCGCGAACGCCCCGCGTACGCCCGGTTCACGGGCCTGGACACCTCGCTCCCCGCCCTGTCCTACGCGCTGTCCGCCGGTTTCCTCGACGCCGCCGTCCACGCCGACCTCGAAGCGGACGAGCCGACCGACCGCCAGCGCGAACAGTTCGCCGAGGCCGATCTCATCCTCTCCACCGGCTGCATCGGCTATGTCACCGACAAGACCATCTCCCGGATCGTCAGCGCCCAGGGCGAGCGCAAGCCCTGGATGGCGCACTTCGTCCTGCGGATGTTCCCATTCGAACCGATCGGCGAGACCCTGGCCGAGGCCGGATACGAGACCGTACGGCTCGAACGCGTATTCAAACAGCGGAGGTTCGCCTCCCCCGACGAGCAGGCGCTCGTCCTGGACACGCTGTCGACCGTCGGAGTCGATCCCCGGGAACTGGAAACCGACGGCTGGCTCTACGCTCAGCTCTACATCTCCCGGCCACGGGGCACGAACGGTAACGAGGTCTTCGACCTCGCCGCCGCCGAGCGATCGACCAGGTCCCTCACACCACCCACAACGAGGCTGAAATTGAACAGTAGTCAAGAGCCGTCCGCCCGCACCTTCGGCAATGAGGACAGTCTGCCGCGGGTGCCCCTGCCGACGCTGGAGGAAAGCTGTGAGCGGTTCATCGAATGGTGCTCGCCGCTGCTGACCCCGGACGAGCTGGCGGAGACCGAGAGCGCGGTCGCCTCGTTCCTCCGGCCCGACAGCCCGGCGCGCACCCTGCAGGCCGCGCTGGAGCGGTACGACGCCACCGAGGGCGTGCACAGCTGGCTGGACACCTTCTGGCCGTCCCGCTACCTCGGCCGCCGCGACCGCATCGCGCTCAACGCCAACTTCTTCTTCCTCTTCAAGGACTCCGACCAGGGGCAGATCGACCGGGCGGCCGGCCTCGTGGCGGCGGCCGTCCACTTCAAGCTCCAGCTGGACGAGGAGCGCGTCCCGCCCCTCGTGCAGCGCGGCCAGCCCCTGTCCATGGAGCAGAACAAGTACCTGTTCTCGGCCACCCGCATCCCCGGCGCCGAGCAGGACACCGTCCGCGTGCCCTACACCGACGAGTGGCCCGGCCCGTCGCAGGCCCGCCACATCGTCGTCTTCTTCCGGGGGAACATGTTCCGCCTGGACGTGCTCGGCCCGGACGGCGTCCCCCACTCGCTGGAGGACCTCACCGCGGGCCTGCGCGCCGTCGTCAAGTCCGGTGCCGAGCGCGCCGCGACCGACACCTCCGTCGGGCACCTGACCACCAAGGCCCGCGCCGAATGGGCGGCCAGCCGGCAGGCGCTGCTCGCCGCCGACCCGGCCAACGCGGCCCGGCTGGACGACGTCGAGACCGCGCTGTTCTGCGTCTGCCTGGAGGACTTCGCGCCGCAGGACACCCTGGAGGCGTGCGACCACCTGCTGCACGGCGACAGCGGCAACCGGTGGTTCGACAAGGCCGTGTCCCTGATCGTCTTCGAGGACGGCCGGGCCGGCATCAACATCGAGCACTGCGGCCTCGACGGCACCACCATCCTCAGCTTCGTGGACGCCCTGCTGGGCACGCCCGCCGAGGAGCAGTCCCGGGCCTCCGGCGCCCGGTCCCAGGGCCTGCCCGCCGTCGAGCCCATCGAGTTCGTCCTGGACGACGCGCTGCGCGCGGACATCCAGGGCGCCGCCGACGCGTTCGCCGCCTACGGCGCCGCGACCGCCACCGCCACCGTGTCGTTCGAGGACTTCGGACAGGCGCGGGCCAAGCAGCTGAAGATATCGCCGGACGCCTTCGTGCAGATGGCCTACCAGTTGGCCCACAAGCGGGCCAAGGGCATCACCGGCGCCACCTACGAGTCCATCGCCACCCGCCACTGGCGGCGCGGGCGCACCGAGGCCATGCGCGTCGTCACGCCCGAGGTGCTGGACTTCGTGGCCGCCATGGAGGACCCGGCGGCGGACACCGCCGCGCGGCGGGCCGCGTTCCGCGCCGCCGCCGAGAAGCACGTGGCGCGCGCCAAGGAGTGCCAGGCCGGCGAGGCGCCCGAGCAGCACCTGTGGGAGCTCCAGCTCATCCAGAAGCGGCGCGGCGCCGAACTGGGCGTCACCGAGCCGCTCGCGCTCTACGACACCCCCGGCTGGACCGTCATGCGCGACGACTACCTGAGCACCAGCTCGGCGCCGTCCGTCAACATCCAGTATTTCGGCTTCGGTTCGACCAGCAGCAAGTGCATCGGCGTCGCGTACGTGCTGCTGCCCGACCGGTTCAACCTCTACCTCAGCACGCCGCTGCCGGTGGCCGAGCAGATGTTCACCTTCGCCGAGCAGTTGCGCACGGCGGTCGGTGAGCTGCAGGAACTGCTCGCCTCCGAGTCCGCCTAGTCCCCCCGATCCACGGTTCGTTCCGCGAGCCCTGGGGCCGGCCCCGCACCGGGGCCGGCCCCGTCGCGTGCGGGTCAGGCGGCGGCGTTCTCGCGGACGCGGAACGTGATGCCCGCCGCCATCAGCCGCCACGTCAGGGCGTCGCCCATGGCGGCGGCCGTGGTGACCTGTCCGGCGGTCGCGGGCAGGTCGTCGAAGGCCAGGCACAGCGCCGACTCCGCCAGCATCTTGGCGGTCTCGCCGTACCCCGGGTCACCGCCCGACACCTCGGTGATCACGCGCCGGCCGCCGCCCTCGCCGAGCAGGAACACCTTGAACCACGCCTTCGCCCGCTGCCGCTCCGTCGGGCCCTCGCCGGACGCCTTCAGGCCCAGCAGCCAGTCGCGGGCGGGCGGCAGCTGGGACAGCCCCACCAGCCCCAGCGTCCCGCCCACGAGACCCAGCGCCACCGGCAGCGTGCGGACCGCGATGTTGTGCCCGTAGGAGAACTCCGGGCCGTACCGCTCCAGCGCGCGGGCCGAGCGCAGCACCACCTGCGGGTCGATCGTCGGCGCCGGCAGCGCCCAGGCGCCGACCCGCCGGTCGAAGCGCGGCTTGCCGGGCAGCCCCCGCACCACACGCCCCTCGGGCCTGACCTCGGCCGCCCGGCGCTCCCGCGCGGTCCGCGCGCTCTGCCGCAGCCGCGAGAACGCGGTGATCGCCGAGTGGTAGGTGCCCGCGGAGAACGTGCCGGACGCCCGGACGAAGCCCTCCACGGTCAGCGGCACCGCCGCCGGGAGCCGGTTGACCGTGTACAGCACGCCCAGGTCGTAGGGAATCGAGTCGAACCCGCAGGCGTGCACCAGCCGCGCGCCGCTGGCCACCGCCGTCGCGTGGTGGCGCAGATAGGTCCGGTCGACGAACTCCGGCTCCCCGGTCAGGTCCACGTAGTCCGTCCCGGCCGCCGCGCACGCCGCCACCAGCGGGTCGCCGTGGACCAGGTACGGGCCGACCGTGGTGACCACCACCCGCGCGGACTCCGCGACCGCCCGCAGCGACGCCGGATCGGTGACGTCCGCCGTCAGCAGGTCCAGCTCGCCCAGCGCCGGATCGGCGGCGGCCAGCCGCGCCCGGACGGCGGCCAGCTTCTCCGCGTTCCGCCCGGCGAGCGCCCAGCGGGCCCCGGCCGGCGCGTGCCGCGCCAGATACTCGGCGGTGAGCCCACCGGTGAAGCCGGTGGCCCCGAACAGGACGATGTCATACGCGCGGTCCTCAGCCATGCCGACAGATTACTGGCACGTAAACGTCAGGCGGCGGGGCGTCCCATCAGCGCGGCGAACGTCCGGGGGTCGGCGTCGTCGAAGCCGCGCACCGACTTCCGGAACGTCCACGCGCCCGTCTCGTCGCGGGTGAACTCCGCGACGGTCGCCGCCGTCGCCCAGGACACGGACGCGAAGTCGTCCTGGCCCAGCTCGTCGTAGCCCTCCGCGATCCGCACCAGCGTGCGCGGGATCTGCCCGAACGTCTTGTGCCCGTCGCGCTGCTGGATGGCCACGCCCACGACCACGCGCGCGTAGCGCGGGTCCAGCCGCTGGAACTCGAAGACCATCACCTCGTCGAAGCCGAGGCCCTGGCCGGTGTGGCTGTCCCGGCTGAGGGTGATCGTGCCGTCCGGGGAGCGGCTGTCGAAGTACACCAGATAGGCGGGGTCGCCGTGCGGGGCGTCCGCCAGGTAGGTCGCGGCGATGATGTCCAGGTCGTGGTCCGGCTCGCCGATCGGGCTGGCATCCCACTTGAGCGACACGGTGGTCTTGGCGAGGCCCTTGTTGGGACCGCTCATCACGTCTCCTTCGTGGAACCGGCTGCCGGACGCGGGCCCGCGACGCAACGACCGCGCCCCGGACCCGTGTTGTCCATGGTGCCACGATCGGCACAGGCCCCGGGCCCCCGGGCGGGCGCTCAGCCGAAGCGGAAGGCCGCGGCGCGGGACTGGAGAGCCCGGACCGTGTCCTCGCCCAGCAGGGTCGCGGCCCGCGCCAGCTCGCCGGGGAGCGTGCCGCCGGTGTGCAGGGGGACATCGGTGTTGAACGACACCGGCACGCCGCGCTCCACCAGCTCGCGCACGGGGTGGGCGGCGAGCGAGTCCACCGCGCCCAGGGCCAGGTTGGAGGTGAGCGACACCTCCACCAGGACGCCCTCCGCCGCCAGGCGGGCCGTCAGGGCGCGGCTGGTCACGGCGGCCAGGCCGTGCCCGATGCGGCGGGCGCCCAGATCGTCCAGCGCGCGCCAGACGTCGTCGGCCGTGCCGAACTCACCGGCGTGGACGGACGCGGGCAGCCCGGCCGCCCCGGCCGCGGCGAACAGCGCCTTGAAGGGGGCGACATCGGGATGGGTCAGCTCGTCACCGGCCAGGTCCAGGCCGACGAATGCCGGCGGCAGCGCGCGGGCGGCGTCGGCGAACTCCTCGGTGAAGTCCTGGGGACTGTCCCGGTTGATCAGCAGAATCGCCCGGACCGCGGGCCGTTCGAGTCCGGCCAGCGTCGCGTGGACGGTGCGGCAGACGTCCGCCCAGGACGCGCCGTCCGTCAGGAGGCGCCGCGGGGAGACGCGGACCTCGACGTAGTCGGCGCCCTCGGCGCGCTGCTCGGCGTGCAGGTCGAGCAGGAAGCGCCGCACATCGGCCGGCGTCACCGCGAGGCGGTCGCCGCCGCCCACCCGGTGTGCCGCGAAGAACTCCTCCTTCGACCGCGGCGCTCGCCCGGGCACGCCGAGCAGTCGTCGCTTGCGCTGCTCCGGCTCCAGGTGGAGGTGGAGATGAGGAAGGCGGGGGAGGCGGGCGCGTGGTGTCATACCCGCTTCCGTAGCAGGAGCTTGAGCCAGCGCTGCTGCCTGTCCCCCGAATCGGGCGCGTCCTCGGCCCAGGTCCGTACGACGTCGACCCCGGCCCGGCGGGTGTGGTCGAGGAGTTCGTCGCGCTGGTAGTAGAAGAAGTGGCGGCGGAACGGCAGCCCGCCAGCGAAGGGTTCGGCCGACCGGCCGCTGCCCTCCTTGACCGAGACCTGGGCCAGCCCGTCGTCGGTGAGGACCCGGGCGAACTCTCCCAGCGCGCGGATCAGCTGGTGCGGCGGCAGGTGCAGGAGCACGGCCGAGCACCAGATCGCGCCGACGGACGCGTCGGCGAGCGGCAGGTCCCGGACATCGCCCGCGACCCTGCGTACCCCGGCCCGCGGGGGCGCCGCCCGGAGCAGCGGCAGGCAGGCGTCGAGCGCGATGACCTCCCGGCCGCCGGCGGCGAACGAGGCCGCGTCGCGCCCCGCGCCGGCCCCGGCGTCCAGGATCGTTCCCCGGGTGGCGCGGGACAGCTCCTTGATCTCCACGGGAAGGGTCGAGACCAGGGGGAAGTCACGGGTGCGGGCCGCGTAGACCGCGCTGGCTCCGCTGTAGGCGAGCACCGTCTCGCGGATGAGACACTCGTCCTCCTCCTCGTCGTCGACCCGCAGCACCTCGGCCGTGGCGCGGGCGTTCTCGATGAAGGGGAAGGCTCCCCAGTCCCACAGGTCCGGTTCGCCCAGCTCGGCCGCCCACTGACGGCGTGCGTACTGTGACGGCAGTTGGGGGTCAGCCACGATGAATCCCTCCTGGGGCGCCGTGGCGCTCAGGTAGTAGTTCCGGTGCCGCCGGGCGAGCTCCCTCAAGGAGGTCAGCGAGGTGATCCTCCTGCTGCCCGGCGGGGTGAATGAGGCTTGAGCGGCCGTGCGGGGGAGGGGAAACACATGGACGTGCGCGTGGACGATGCAGGAGCCGCGCCGCCCTGACGCGACTCCGGACGAGCCGTGCTCCACGAGCACGGACGCGAGCCCCAGCCTCCGTCGCACGCGCTCGGCGACGCGCCAGGCGAGATCGAAGACGCGGGACATGTCGCGGGGACCGAGTTCGCCGAGGCTGGCGACATGCTCGTGCGGAATGACGAGGGCATATCCGGGAGTGAGCGCTCCCAGACCGGCCAGCACATCCGCGACCGAGGTGCGCAGGATGAGCCGGGAGAAGGCCTCGCCCGGTGCCGTGCCCGGCGCCGGACTGCCGGAACCCGTGATCGCATATCCGTGGGAATCCACCTCCTCGCACAATTCGCACGGGACATCCCTGGACATGATGTCCGCCGTCATGGAGACCCCCCTCCGGGTGTTGTAGCAGATTTCCGGTCCCACAGGTACTGGAAGAGCATGAGCAGTACGGGAATGATCAGTGCCATCAGGAA
Organism: Streptomyces sp. URMC 129; assembly: GCF_051386415.1. Classification (NCBI taxonomy): domain Bacteria; kingdom Bacillati; phylum Actinomycetota; class Actinomycetes; order Kitasatosporales; family Streptomycetaceae; genus Streptomyces; species Streptomyces sp. URMC 129. Next base: position 1,612 of record NZ_JBPQTQ010000037.1, on the reverse strand, counting down.
TTCGATCACGGAAAGATGGCCCGTGATCAGGAAGGCGCCCGGAATGCCTGCGGTGACGAGCGAGATCAGCCACAGCACCAGGGCGACCCACCGGGTCCTGGCCCAGTCCGTGACGGCGTTCCTGATCAGCAGGCTCCTGGTGACATTCCGCCCGGCCCCGGCGTCCTGCATGATCGCGCATCCGGGAAAGAGCAGGGTGGCTCTGGAACGGGGCGAGGAGAGAATCGCTCTGCGGGCCAGGGACAGGGCGGAGACGAACGGCCAGATGGCCCACACCGAGGGTCGCGTCGGGCTGCGCGGAAGCTCCCAGTGCCCGCCGTCGAGCTGCGTCTCCACGATTCCGTCGATCGCCTCGAATATCTTCTTGTCGAGCGGATCACGCACGCCCGAATAGAGGATGGCAGTGAGGGCCATCGGCCCTGCGAAATGCGGCAGAGAATTCTGGAAGACGAACGTGGAATGGCCGTCGTCGTACGGGACGTCGTATTCCTCGACCGTCGTGCTGCGTTCGACGTGGACGCCCGGCTCGATGTTCTCCAGCAGCCATTCGGCGGTGTTCTTCATGGTGTTGACGCTCAGCGCGCCGGGGATCCGCGACAGCGCCATGAGCGCGGCACTCGTGTGCAGCACGGTCGGCTCGGCCCCGGGGAGCGGCCCCCAGGCGGGCAGCTGCGGGCTCTGCGCGTCGATCAGCCACCGCTGGGCGTTGGTGACCGCCTCCTTGTCCCCGTAGCACTCCTGGAGGGCGAGCATGCTGATGGCCGTGAGGAAGACCCGCGACGGCTGGCCGGCGTGCGACCCCCACCCGAAGTCCACGTTCTGGTTGGCCTTGAGCCACATGACCCCGCGCCCCATCCGTCGCTGCCGAGCGCGCCCAGCCGCGGACGGCTCATCGCCCGCACGACCCAGGCGGTGGCCTCCGTGATGGGGAAGCCATTGGTCGTCCGCACCGACCAGCCCCCGTCGCGGGGGTCGGCCGACCGCTTCTGCTGGCTCAGCAGGTACCGCAGCACGTCCGGGGTGCGCTCGAACGTCGCTCCGGTGAGGCTGAAGGTGAACAGCCCGACGGCCGACGCCGTGACCCCCGGGTGCGGATCGTCCAGGTAGTGGTACCAGCCGGCCGCGTCCTCGACGGACCGGAAGGACCGTCGCAGGCAGGTGTGCGCCCGGTCGATGGCCTGGGTGATGGCGGTGCCTGATAACTCGGCCGTTGAGTGCACCATGGGAACGCATCCCCTCCGGGATGAACGGAGCGTCGGACAATCGAGTGGTGCGATTGCGCGCCCTGCCACGTGCCGTCTGATCGGCAGGCCACATCCCGTCAGCTCGGGCGGCACGAACAGTATGCCCGTAACGGCCCAGCGGGATACGTGTTTCCGGCGGCGGACAAAGCCGTGCCCACAACGGGCACGGGAGGAGACGGATGGTGCGAAGGGTCTCGCGTACACGCGGCGGTGACGCCGGGCCCCACCGTCCGGGCCGGTGCGGGCGTGGACGGTGAGGCGCGGTCCGAGGGGCGCCGGCTACGAGTAGGTGTAGTCGGACAGCGGGAAGCGGCCGGCTTCGCGGAGGGTGGCGAGGGTGGGGGTCGCACGCCGGCCAGCCGTCGCGG
>NZ_JBPQTQ010000036.1:0-43608 GCF_051386415.1 Streptomyces sp. URMC 129 | reverse complement strand
CACCCCCGCACCCCCCGCAGCCCCACGCCTCCCGGCTTCCCACGGCCTGGGACGACAATGACAGCGGCGTCACCCGCCGCCGCCACGCCGCCCGGACGACAGGGGGCCACCGACCATGACCAGCCACCCCACCGTGCTCGACGATCTCGACCGGAAGATCGTCGCCGCGCTCATCGCGAACGCCAGGAGCAGCTTCGCCGAGATCGGCGCCGCGATCGGGCTGTCCGCGCCCGCCGTCAAGCGGCGCGTGGACCGGCTGCGGGAGGCGGGGGTGATCACCGGGTTCACCACCATGGTCAGCCCGTCCGCCCTCGGCTGGCGCACCGAGGCGTACGTCGAGGTGTACTGCGACAGCGCCGCCCCGCCCCGGCGGCTGGCCGAGGTCGTGCGGGACTACCCGGAGATCACCGCCGCCATGACCGTCACCGGCGGCGCCGACGCGCTGCTGCACATCAGGACCACCGACATCGAGCACTTCGAGGAGGTGCTCGAACGCATCCGCGCCGAGCCGTTCATCCGCAAGACGATCAGCTTCATCGTCCTCTCCCACCTCATCGCGGGAAGCCCCGAGGCCGGTGCCAGCCCGCCCACCCGTCCGGACGAAACGATCGGCCGCTGAACGGCCCAACGGCGCAACACCGCTGCGCGCACGCGCAATCGTGGTTTCTTGTCGCCCGCCCTGCCCGTTCCTACCGTTGCTCTCATGGCACCCTCACGCGCGCGGCGACCCCGGCGCTACCTGACCTGCGAGCCACGGCACTTCGACGTGCTGTACGCCATCAACCCCTGGATGCGCGCGGGCACCCCCGTCGACACCGCGCGGGCGCTGGCCCAGTGGCGGACGCTCGTCGCCGCCTACCGCGAGCACGGGCACACGGTGGAGACCGTCGCGCCCGTTCCCGGCCTGCCGGACATGGTCTTCGCGGCCAACGCGGCGCTGGTGCTCGGCGGCCGGGTCCTCGGCTCGCGCTTCCACGCGCCGCAGCGGCAGCCGGAGAGCACGGCGTACGAGATGTGGTTCAAGGCGGCGGGCTTCGACGTCCACGAGCCGCTGGCGGTGTGCGAGGGGGAGGGCGACCTGGTGCCGGCCGGCCCGTACGTCCTGGCCGGCACGGGATTCCGCACGGTGCCCGCCGCCCACGAGGAGGTGCGGGAGTTCTTCGGCGTGCCGGTGATCGGCCTGCGGCTCACCGACCCGCGCTTCTACCACCTCGACACCGCGCTGTTCTCCCTGGAGGACGAGGGGGAGCGCGGCGGGAACGTGGCCTACTACCCCGGCGCGTTCTCGCCGGGGAGCCGCGCGGTGCTGGAGCGGCTGTTCCCCCGGGCGGTGATCGCGACCGAGGACGACGCCCTGGCGTTCGGGCTCAACTCCGTCTGCGACGGCCGCCACGTCTTCATCGACCCCGGCGCCCGGGGCCTGATCGGCGAACTCGCGCGCCGCGGTTACGTCCCCGTCCCCGTCGACCTCTCGGAGTTCCGGAAGGCCGGCGGCGGCATCAAGTGCTGCACCCAGGAGATCCGGCCATGACCAGCGCCCCCACCGCCGTGCCCGCCCCCCACCCGGCCCCGCGTTCCTCGGCGGACCTGATCCGCGCGGAGGAGTCGGCGCTCGCGCACAACTACCACCCGCTGCCCGTGGTCGTCGCCCGCGCCGAGGGCGTCTGGTTGGAGGACGTCGAGGGGCGCCGCTACCTCGACATGCTCGCGGGCTACTCGGCCCTCAACTTCGGCCACCGGCACCCCGACCTGGTGGCGGCGGCCCACCGCCAGCTCGACCGGCTCACGCTCACCTCCCGTGCCTTCCACAACGACCGGCTGGCCGGTTTCGCCGAGGGCCTGGCCGAGCTGACCGGGCTGGACATGACGCTGCCGATGAACACCGGGGCCGAGGCGGTCGAGAGCGGCATCAAGGTCGCCCGCAAGTGGGCCTACGAGGTCAAGGGCGTCGCGCCCGACCGGGCGACGATCGTGGTGGCCGCCGACAACTTCCACGGCCGCACCACCACCATCGTCGGCTTCTCCAGCGACCCGGTCGCCCGCGACGGCTTCGGTCCGTTCACGCCCGGCTTCCGCGTCGTCCCCTACAACGACCTCGCCGCGCTGGAGGCCGCCGTCGACGCGACCACGGCGGCCGTGCTGATCGAGCCGATCCAGGGCGAGGCGGGCGTCATCATCCCGGACGACGGCTACCTGGCCGGGGTGCGCGAGCTGACCCGGCGCACCGGCACCCTCTTCGTCGCCGACGAGATCCAGTCCGGGCTGGGCCGCACCGGCACCACGCTCGCCGTCGACCACGAGTCGGTCCTGCCGGACCTGCTGCTGCTCGGCAAGGCCCTGGGCGGCGGCATCGTCCCGGTCTCCGCGGTCGTCGGGCGCCGCGACGTGCTGGGTGTGCTGCGGCCCGGCGAGCACGGCTCGACGTTCGGCGGGAACCCGCTGGCCGCCGCGGTCGGCTCGGCCGTCGTGGACCTGCTGCGGACCGGTGAGTTCCAGCGGCGGGCCGCCGGGCTGGGCCGGGTGCTGGACGCCGGGCTGGCCGCCCTGGTCGGCAAGGGCGTCGTCGGCTACCGGTGCCGGGGGCTGTGGGCGGGCGTCGACGTGGACCCGTCCCTCGGCACCGGCCGCGAGGTCAGCGAGCGGCTCATGGGGCAGGGCGTGCTGGTGAAGGACACCCACGGCTCGACCATCCGGCTGGCGCCGCCGCTGACGATCAGCCGCGAGGAGCTGGAGTGGGCGCTGGACGTGCTGGCGGGCGTCCTCGGCTGAGCCACGACGACACGCGCCGGGCGGGGAGGGGCGGGTCAGGGGCCCGCGTCGCCACCGTTGCCGCTGTCACCGCCGCCGCCACCGCCACCGCCGTCACCGGCCTGTGTCTCGTAGGCGCGCATCGTCCGGACGAACATCGCGCGCTCGGCGGGGGAGAGCGGCGCGAAGGCGCGGCGCCAGGAGTCCGCGCCGTTGGCCAGCCAGGCGTCGATGGCGGCGCGGGTCTCCGGGTCCCGGGTGATGGCGACGATGGTGCGCCTGCCGTCCGAGGGGTCGGGATGCCGTTCCACGACGCCCTGCCGGCTGAGGTCGCTCACCATCAGGCTCACCGTCGTGGGGGCCACCTCCAGCCGGGCGGCGAGGTGGCTGACCGGCATGGGCCCGTCGAACAGCAGGTAGGACAGGAGCGACAGATGACGGGGCGCCAGCTGGAAGGAGCGCAGCGGCTCGGGGAGCGCGGTGCGCTTGAGGCGGGCGACCACGCGCGGCATCAGCAGCAGCATCGCCCGGACCGCGTCGTCGGGGCTGAGGCCCTCCTCCAGCGGTTCGCCCTCTGCCATGCCGCCGCATCCCCTCGTGCCGTGCCGTTCCCTGCCGTTCCGTGTGCCCCGCCCTTCACCGCGCCGGAGGCGACCGCAGGACACGTCCGGGCAGGGTCACGTTATCGGACGGCGTCCCCGGCACCTCGTGTCGCCGGTCCCGGGAAGGGCGCGGTGCGACGGCCGCGCGGAACAGGGCCCCGACCGCCGCCGCCCTGGCCGGGGTCGGCCCGCGTCCCGGAGTCCCGCGCACCCGGCGGGTGTCACCCCGGCCGCGCTCGCGGAGGCCACCGGCGTCTTCGCGAGCAGCCTGTCCCGTCCGGAGGCGGGCCGGGGCCGCCCGTCGGCATCGGGGCGGAGAGATCGCTTTGGGACCAAAAATATCGACTCGTGTGGGTGAACGGCCGCCCCATGGACGGGGGATGGGTGAGCGAACGGGTCCCTCGAACGGGGGGCACTCGGCGTGTGGTCCGTCACGGTGGGTAGCAATGCCAGGACGAAGCGTCGGTCCACAGGAGGGGAAAGCATGCGCATCCGACATGCCGTGGGGACCGCCGTCGCGGCGGTGCTCCTCGCGATCGCCGGGCCGGCCGCCATGGCTCAGGCCGGCACCGGGACCTTCTCCTATCACACGGTAGGGGGGAACGAGGGCGCCCTCGACGGCGTCGAGCCCTACCGTTGCTATGAGTTGGGGGATTCCGACGAGCCGGTGATGAGCGGGTTCAACGGCACGGTGTTCATCGCCGCGCTCTACGGCGACACCCGCTGCGACACCGAGCTGGACCGCATCGACCGGAACACGGGGTTCGAGTCGCCCCCGGTGAGCAGCGTGCAGTTCTTCCCGCCCTGCGCCGCCACCGACTCGGCCACCGAGCCCCCGGAAGAGCCGTCCCCGAGCGGCGATCAGGCCGCGCGCGCCAGCTCCGCCCGGCCGAACAGCAGGGCGTAGCCCGGTGGGAGCGCGCCGATCACCCGGTTCACCAGCTCGTCGTCCGCCGCCCGCGCGACCACGCACAGCACCGAGCTGACGTCCCAGCGGGCGGTGGCCTCGGCGCAGCCGCCCAGCCGCGTGGCCACGTCCCGGACGAACGCGGCGGCGGCCAGCGGGCGTTCCGCCGGTGCCCCGCCGGTCAGCAGCGCCGCCGCCTCGGTCGGCAGCGAGCGGGCCAGATCGGCCCGCTCGTCGCCCGTCAGATGGCAGCCGAGTTCGGTCAGGACGACGCGGGTGACCCGCTCGGCCTCCGATCCGGACGCGTACTGCCCGTACTGCCTCACCTGGTTCACAAGTTCATTCCAGCCCATGTGGGCCAGTTACCCCCATCCGGGAGTTCTATGGAAAATGCGGCCCGCGCCACACTCCGCCCCGCCGCGGGCCCGCGCGGACCGGGCCCGGTGTCACGGCACCAGGATCAGGCGGACCGGGTCGCCGGTCTTGTGCTCCAGGCGGGACACCGCCTCGGCCGCCTCGGTCAGCGGCAGGTGGCCGCTGACCGAGGGCGCGAGGTCGAGCCGTCCGGTCGACGCCAGCCGGACGAGCTGTTCGACGTGCTCGGGGTCCGAGCCGTAGTGGCCGCGCACCTGGTTGCCCCGGTAGCTGAACAGGGTGCCGTTGGCCAGGGACAGCGGCTGCGGGGTGAGCCCCACCAGCACCAGGACGCCCCCGGTGGCCAGGGCGCGGGCGGCCTGCTCGCGCACGGCCGGGACGCCCGCGAAGTCGAACGCGACGTCCAGGCCCGCCCCTTCGGTCGCCCGGCGCAGCTCGTCACCGAAGTCCGGGGCGGCCGGGTCGAGGGCCAGGTCGGCGCCGAACGCCAGGGCGCGCTCGCGGGCCCCGGGCAGCGGGTCGATCGCGATCACGGGCGCGGCCCCGGCCAGCCGCGCGGCGCGCACGCCGTGCGCGCCGAGGCCGCCCACGCCCCAGACGCCGACGGCCTGCGCGGGCCGGACCCCACCGGTGGCGACGACGGCGGCGTAGGGCGTCGAGACGGCGTCGGGGATGATCGCGGCCTGGTCGAACGGCAGGCCGTCGGGGATGCGCAGCAGCGTGTCCTCGCGGGCCAGCGCGTACTGGGCCCAGCCGCCGTCGTAGTCCACGCCCCGGGTGAGGGTGCGCGGGCAGGGGCCGCGCCGGCGGCGGCAGGCGGCGCACGCGCCGCAGCTCTGCCCGGCGACGAGGACCACCCGCGTGCCCGGGCTCCACTCCGCGTCGACCCCGGGGCCCGGGGTGTGCACGACGCCCGCGACCTCGTGCCCGAGGGTGACGGCGTCGTCCGGGTTGAACATCGGGCGCAGCGTGCCGTCGATGAGGTGCGCGTCGGACAGGCAGACCCCCGCGGCCCGCACCTCGACCAGCACCTCCCCGGGCCCGGGCTCCGGCACGGGCACCTCCTCCACGGCGAACCGCCTCGTCGCCAGGTGCAGGCGGCCGGCGAGCATGGTCTCCACGAGCGGATCCCTCCTGTGGGCCGATACTCCGGTGTATCCGTGCGGCATCGTAGGGCGCCGCGCTTCCGGCAGTCGAGCAATGCTCAACGGGCTAGGGTTCTCGCATGACCGCCGAGCCCGCCCGCCCCCGCGTGCGCCGCACCGCCGAGGAGCGCCGGCGGCAGCTCATCGGCATCGGGCTGCGGCTGCTGGCGACCCGCCCCATCCACGAGCTGTCGATCGACGAGGTGGCCGCGGAGGCGGGCATCTCGCGCGGGCTTCTCTTCCATTACTTCCCCACCAAGCGCGACTACTACGTCGCCGTGGCCCGGGCCGCCGGGCGGCGGTTGCTCAAGCACGCGACCGCTCCCGACAGCGACGACCCGGCCGAGCGGCTGAGCGGCATCATCGAGGGATTCGTCGGCTTCGTGCGGCGCCGCCACGACAACTACGTGGCGCTGGCCCGGGCCGGGGCGGGCGCGGACGACCAGGTGCTGGAGGCGTTCGGCGGTGTCCGTGCCGAGCTGACCGACCGTGTCTTCGCGGCGATGGGGGAGCCGGCCGCGCCGCCCCCGGTGCGGTACGCCGTCCGGGGCTGGCTGGCGATGGTGGAGGAGATGGCGATCGAGACGCCCGCCGACGTCATGTCCACCGAGGAGCTGACCGCCTTCCTCGTCGGCAGTCTCGACCGGATCCTCTCCGCCCTGGCGCCCCGCTGACCTCGCGCCGCCCCCGCTCCCGCCGGGCTCGTCCCGGCCGGTCTGCCCATTGAGCAAAGGTCAGCAGGGCGCTAGCCTCCCTATCGAGCAACAGTCAATAAGGCGAGGGGTTCGGTCATGGACTTCGCACACTCCGCCCGCGGGCGGGAGTACCTCACCTCGGTCGGCGGTTTCATCGAAACCGAGATCCTGCCGCGCGAGCGTGAGTACTTCACGGAGCTGTCCCGGCAGACCGACCGCTGGCAGGTGCCGCCGCTGATCGGTGAGCTGAAGGCCAAGGCCCGCGCCGCCGGCCTCTGGAACCTCTTCCTCCCCGACGAGCGCTACGGCCCCGGCCTCACCATGACCGAGTACGCCCCGCTGGCCGAGCTGATGGGCCGCTCGCCCATGGCTCCCGAGATCTTCAACTGCAACGCCCCCGACACCGGCAACGCCGAGGTCCTCCACCTCTACGGCAGCGACGAGCAGCGCGCCCGCTGGCTGGAGCCCCTGCTCGCCGGCGAGATCCGCTCCGCGTTCTGCATGACCGAGCCCGCCGTCGCCTCCTCCGACGCCACCAACATGCAGGCCACCGCCGTCCTCGACGGCGACGACGTGGTGATCAACGGCCGCAAGTGGTGGTCCACCGGCGTCGGGCACCCGGACTGCGAGTTCGTCATCTTCATGGGCCTCACCGACCCCGGCGCCCACCGCCACCACCGGCACTCGATGGTCCTCGTCCCCATGGACACCCCCGGCGTACGGGTCGAGCGGATGCTGCCCGTCTTCGGCCACTACGACGAGCCCTACGGCCACGGCGAGGTGACGTTCACCGACGTCCGGCTGCCCCGGGACGCCATCATCGCCGGCCCCGGCCGCGGCTTCGAGATCGCCCAGGGGCGGCTCGGCCCCGGCCGCATCCACCACTGCATGCGCCTGATCGGCCTGGCCGAACGCGCCCTGGAGCTGGCCTGCCGCCGCGCCGCCGAGCGCACCGCGTTCGGCAAGCCCCTCGCCAACCTCGGCGGCAACCGCGAGCGCATCGCCAAGGCCCGCATCGCCATCAACCAGGCCCGCCTCCACGTCCTGCACACCGCCTGGCTGCTGGAGACCTCCGGGCCGCTCGGCGCGCTCAGCGAGCTGTCCCAGGTCAAGGCCTCCGTGCCCACCATGGCCTGCGAGGTCGTCGACATGGCCATCCAGCTCCACGGCGGCGCGGGCCTCTCCGACGACTTCCCGCTGGCCGCCGGCCTCGCCACGGCCCGCGCGCTGCGCCTGGCCGACGGCCCCGACGAGGTCCACCTCGGTGTCGTCGCCAGGATGGAGCTCGCCGCCCACCGGGACCCCGCGTGAGCGCCCGCCCCGGCCGCCGCGATCGGCCGACGAGCGCCCCGAAGCCCGCCGCCGGCAAGGTCCGCGACGAGGACGCCTTCGACGTTCCCCGGCTCGACGCCTGGCTCAAGGAGCGGCTGGACGGCCTGACCGGCACGCCCGAGATCAGCCAGTTCACCGGCGGCGCCTCCAACCTCACCTACCTGCTGCGCTATCCCGGCACCGACCTGATCCTGCGCCGGCCGCCCGCGGGGCGGAAGGCGTCGTCGGCCCACGACATGGCCCGCGAGTACCGGGTGCAGCGCCAGCTCAAGCCCGTCTTCGGCCACGTCCCCACCGTCCGCGCCCTGTGCCAGGACCCCGGCGTCATCGGCGGCGACTTCTACGTCATGGACCGCGTGCCCGGCCTCATCCTGCGCCGCGACCCGCCGCCCGGGCTGTCCCTCGGCCCCGCCCGCGCCCGCGCGCTCGCCGAGACCTACGTCGACACCCTCACCGAGCTGCACGGCATCGACCCCGTCGCCGCCGGGCTCGCCGACCTCGGCAAGGGCGCGGGCTACGTGCGCCGCCAGGTCGAGGGCTGGACCCGCCGCTACGAGCAGGCCCGCACCCGCAATGTGCCGCGCTTCACGCGCGTGACGGCCTGGCTCGCCGACCACCGGCCCGACGACGTCGCCACCCGCGTCATCCACAACGACTGGCGGCTGGACAACATCGTGCTCGACGAGGAGGACCTCGGCGTCCGGGGCGTCCTGGACTGGGAGATGGCCACCCTGGGCGACCCGCTGATGGACCTCGGCGGCGCGCTGGCCTACTGGGTGGAGCCCGGCGACGGCGTCCTCGCCCGCCGCACCCGCCGCCAGCCCAGCGACCTGCCCGGGATGCTCACGCGGGCCGAGATCGTCGAACGCTACTGCGACCGGATGGGCCTGGCCACCGACAACTGGGCCTTCTACGAAGTGTTCGGCCTCTTCCGGCTCGCCGCGATCGCCCAGCAGATCTACTACCGCTACCACCACAAACAGACCCGGAACCCGGCGTTCAAGAACCTCTGGATCTTCGTGCACCACCTCCACGGGCGCTGCCGCGCCACGATCCGCCGGACCGGCCGCCGAGAGGGCTGAAGAAGACACCCCATGCCCGTCATCCACCTACTCCGCCACGGCCAGGCGTCCTTCGGCAGTCCCGCCTACGACGAGCTGTCCGACCTCGGCCGCCGCCAGGCGGTCATAGCCGGCCGGGAGCTGGCCCGCCGTGAGCCGCGCCGCCCGCTCATCGTGAGCGGCACGCTCACCCGCCAGCTCGACACGGCCGGCATCGTCGTCGGCAGCGGCGGCTTCGCCATGGAGCCGCAAATCGACGCCCGCTGGGACGAGTACGACTTCCTGGCGGTGCTGGAACGTTACGCCGTGCCCGAGGAGCCCATCGGCTCCGTGGGCGTGCAGGACGTCCTGGACCTGGCGCTGCTCGCCTGGATACAGGACCCCGCCGAGGACGGCTGGCCCGCGTTCTCGGGCGGCGCGATCGCCGCGCTGCAGGACCTCGCGGGGACGCTGACCGCCGAGCGCCGCGACGCCGTCGTCGTCACCTCCGCCGGCGTCGTCGCGGCGCTGTGCGGCTGGCTCCTCGACCTGCCGCCGTCCGGGGTCGTGGCCCTGCACCGGGTCGCGGTCAACGCGGCCATCACCACCGTCGCCGTGGGCCGGTCCGGCACCAGCCTCCTGGCGTTCAACGACCACGCGCACTTCGCCGGCCAGGGCCGCGAGCTGCTCACCTACCGCTGACGCGGACCCACGGGACCACGCGAGAAAGAGAGACATCACCATGCGCGCCGTACACGTGACCCGGCTCGACGGGCCCAAGGCCGTGCGGATCGTGGATCTGCCCGAGCCGGAGCCCGGCGACGGCCAGGTGCTCATCGACGTCCACGCCGCCGGGGTCTCCTTCCCCGACGTGCTGCTGACCCGCGGCCTGTACCAGATCAAGCCGGAGCTGCCGTTCGTGCCCGGCTCCGAGGTGGCCGGCGTGGTGCGCTCCGCGGCCGAGGGCACCGGGTTCGCGCCGGGCGACCGGGTCGCGGCGTTCCCCGCGTTCGGCGGCTTCGCCGAGCGGGTCGCGGTGGACGCCCGGCTGGTCTTCCCGCTGCCCGGGCGGCTGTCCTTCGAGGCGGGCGCCGCCCTGCCGATGAACTACCTGACCGTCCACTTCGCCCTCAGCCGCCGCGGCGGGCTGCGCGCGGACGAGACCGTCCTGGTGCACGGGGCGGCCGGCGGCGTCGGCACCGCGGCCGTCCAGTACGCCCGCGCCCTCGGCGCGCGGGTGATCGCCGTCGTCTCCAGCGAGGCCAAGGGCGAGGTCGCCCGCCGGGCCGGCGCGCACGACGTGGTGCCGGTCGACGGCTTCCGGCAGGCCGTCGCCGAGCTGACCGGCGGCCGGGGCGCCGACCTGGTGGTCGACCCGGTCGGCGGCGACCGCTTCACCGACTCGCTGCGCAGCCTCGCACCCGAGGGCCGCCTGCTGGTGATCGGCTTCACCGGCGGCGAGATCCCCACCGTGAAGGTCAACCGGCTGCTGCTGAACAACATCGCCGTGATCGGCGTCAGTTGGGGAGGCTTCTGGCTGCCCCGGCCCGCCTACCTGCGCGAGCAGTGGGCCGAGCTGACGCCGCACCTGGAGGCCGGCCGCCTCGACCCGCTGCTCGGGGCCTCGTACGACCTGGCCGGGACGGCCGAGGCCCTGGCCGAGCTCGACGAGCGCCGCGCGCTGGGCAAGGTCGTCGTCCGCGTGCGGTGAACCCGGTGAGCCGGTGAACCAGCAGGTGAACGCGGCGCGGGCACGAAGTTGTCACGATCGTGACAGGGCTGACCGCGCCGTGCGCGTCCCCGGCAGGAATAACGGCGGCACCCCTTTTCGCGTGCTCCGACCGCCGGACACACTCCGAACCCTGTCGAGTGGGCGCAGACGCCCAGAAGGAGTGCAGCCCGATGCCACCCCGCCTCACCCCCCGCTCGCCCCGCGTCTCCAGGACGCGGCTGAAGATGGCCCTGACCTCGGTCGTCGCCGGTGGTCTCGCGCTCGGTGCCCTCGGTGTCACGGACGTCACCGCGACGGCCGCCCCCACCGCCGCCTCCAGCACCCAGGTCGCGGCCGAGACCGAGTACCGGCGCGGCCCCAACCCCACGGCGCAGAGCGTCGACGCCGCCACCGGCCCCTTCGCCATCCAGCAGACGGCCGTCCCCGCCGGCAACGGGTTCGCGGGCGGCACGATCTACTACCCGACCGACACCAGCCAGGGCACGTTCGGCGCCGTCGCCATCTCGCCCGGCTTCACGGAGAACCAGTCGGCGATCTCCTGGTACGGACCGAAGCTCGCCTCCAACGGCTTCGTCGTCATCACCATCAACACCAACAACATCTTCGACTTCCCCGACGCCCGCGGCACCCAACTGCTCGCGGCGCTGGACTACCTGACCACCAAGAGCCCGGTCGCCAACCGCGTCGACAAGAACCGGCTGGCCGTGGCCGGGCACTCGATGGGCGGCGGCGGCACCCTGCGCGCCGCGGCGGCCCGCCCGGAGACCATCCAGGCGGCCGTCCCGCTCGCCCCGTGGGACGCCAGCAAGGACTGGTTCTCCGTCCGGGTCCCCACCCTGATCGTGGGCGCCGAGAACGACTTGATCGCCCCGGTGGGCTCGCACGCCGAGCCGTTCTACGAGAGCCTCACCAACGCGCCCGAGCGGGCGTACCTGGAGCTGGAGTCGGCCGGGCACATGGCGACCAACTCCGCGAACACGACCACCGGCCGGTACGTGCTGTCCTGGCTGAAGCGCTACGTCGACAACGACACCCGGTACGAGCAGTTCCTCTGCCCCGCGCCCGCGCCCAGCAGCACCATCTCGGAGTACCGGAACTCCTGCCCCGGATCCTGACGAAATGAGACGCGGGCCACACTTCCCGGTCCGCATGTCACACTCCGGGGGGCGCGGCCCCTCTAAAGGGGGAACGCGCACACAGGAGGTCCACCATGATCGACGGTTCGGCGAGGAGCCTCGCGGGCGGCCGGGGCGACGCCGCTGCCGGGGAGTCCGCCGGTCACCGGCGCTCGCTGGAACCCGGCGCGTTCCTCCCGGGCAATCCGGGAACCGGAGGCCGCACGGCCCCGCCACGCGGCGGCGCCCCTCGTCGCCGCCGACGCGCCGTCATGGTCCGTTCCGCCGGACCGTCCGGGTGACCGCGCGGGCGGCGTAGTCAGCTCGGGGCGGCAGCCGCCGGGCGGTGGTCGTGCCCGCTCTGCCTGCCATCCGCGTCAATCAAGGGGGGATTCCCCCGCCCTCCTGAGCGCGGATGGCAGGCGGAGCACCACATCACAGTGATTGCACCCTGCAATGGAGGTTTATTCCCGGGGCGGCCGGGATTCGGACGACGAAGCCGCGAGAAGTTCCATCAGTTCGTCGAGATCGTATTGGGCTCTGTTGGGACTGCCGTAACGTGTGATCTTCCCGCGGCTGGCCCATTTCCGTATGGTCGCCTGGGACACGCCCGCGGCGAGTGCCGCGAGTTCCGTGGGAACGAGCCTGGCGCCGTTTCTCGGTCCCTCACTCATGCGGCACCCTCGGACGGGTGCGAACGATTCGTGGTCCTTCCGTTTCTCGACTGCTGAATCTGCCGGGACAGGTGGAGCCACTGATGCGGCGCCCACGTGTGGCCGGCGGTACAGCGCACCTCCCGTATGCGCTTACCGTCGCGGCCGGATGTCGCCGGGCTCATCGGCGCCGTGCAGCCCGGGTGTATGCATTGGCCGAGCTCGATGCGGAGCCCGGGCTGGGTGTAGGCCGAACGCTGGGCGTGGCTCGTGATCTGGGCCATTTCCTCGACGAAGTCCGCCGCGGCCGGGTGGTCGACCAGCCAGTGCAGGTGACTGACGAGGAAGGACGCCAATTCGGCCGGCTGTCTTCGGGCCGGTCTGGCGACCGATCGCTCGTCGGCCACCAGGGCCGACCAGGAGGCGAGGAAGCCGATGATGCGCGAGCGGGTGGTGATCACTTCCTCGTCCAGCAGGATTCCGGTGGCGCCGCGGCTGCCGCTGACCCGCTGCAGCGCGGGATTGCGGCGGGGCAGCAGCGCCGACTCGCAGTCCTCGTAGATCTGGGGAAGCTCCAGCAGGTCGGCGCGCAGGGTGTGATGGCAGGTGGCGCACAGCCGCGGAGGCGAGCCCGCGGACCGATGGGGACGTGGTGCCTGCGGACGGCTGCCGCAGGTTTTTCCCAAACACAGCGAAGTGTTCATTTCCTCACCTGATGGTCAATCATGGCGGAAAGAGGTTGTCGCGTCGCGGGATATAGCGGTCACTCGTGATGACCTCGGAGTTTTCTGCCTGTATCCGGGCATGCCGAAAGACGCCATGTGTTCTGCGGTGGGACACCTGGCCGTTGCCTGCCCGTTATCGGCTGCTCGTCGCGGTTTTCGTCACTGGTCACCGCGGAATCCGCGCCGAAGGTTAAACACCGGGGCGAACATGATCGTTCTGTTTCTGGCGCGTTAAATCGGTGTCATAATGATCCGGAACCCCCGCTCCCGAGTCATGGCCTGGCCGTGTATGGCGATCTCCAGGTTTTGAGGTGGAAGGCTACTCACAAACCACGCCGCCCGTCCATACCTGTCCGACCTCCGGAGAAATCGGGGAAGGATGGTGTCAGAGTCGCGCTCTGTCCTCCCGTGGGCCGCTCCACCCCATGTGCGAGTCTTGTCCGATTCCGGGGTGGAATAACGGAGTTCCGGATTCCGTTCGCGGTTGCGTGGCCGCGGCGCTGCGGCGCGCGCAAACATGTTCTGACATTAGGTCAGCGGACCTGCATGCGCTCTCCGATGGTTCGCATCTGCGAAAGTTATCGCTCCGTTACCTTTTCTCGATCCCGCGCAGGTTCCCATGCCCAGGCGTACGGAAGCCAACCGTCCGGCGGCACATAGCCATGAACTGCGTAAATGCTGTGGAGGAGGAGCGCGCGGTTGACATCGGCGGTGTGAAGCTGTCACGATGTTTTTGGCGGCAGGCTTATGCCCGGATTCGGTTTCCGTGGATTGACCCCGAATCGGGTGCCTGCCCTTCTTCATGTCCGGAAGTCCGCCGGCGCGCCGGCGCGCGGACACCGGGCATGCCCGGCGCCGCACGACAAGCGCCCGTGTGTTCCAGATCACATGAATTCCCGTGCTGCCCGCTCGCACGACGCCGGGCGGCACTCCGGGAACCGACTCCGCCGACGCGAGCGACTCGGCCGCGCACCTGACCGCGCGCGGGCCGGAAGGAGCCTTTGAGGCGTATGGACAGAATCGGCTTCGTCTTCCCCGGGCAGGGCTCCCAGCGCGTGGGCATGGGGCAGGACCTCGCCCACGAGCGCCCGGAACTGGTCGGACGGTACTACCGTCCGGCCGAGGACATCCTCGGCCTCCCCCTCTCCCGGCTCTGCTGGGAGGGTCCGGCGGAAGCCCTGAAGGACACCTCGATCACCCAGCCCGCCGTCTTCCTCACCAGCCTGTGCGTGCTCGACACTCTGCGTGAGCGCGGCCCGGCCCCCGATGTCGTCGCCGGGCACAGCCTCGGCGAGTACACCGCGCTCGTCGCGGCCGGAGTCCTGGAGTGGACCGACGCGCTCCGCCTGGTCCGGCTGCGCGGACAGCTCATGGCCGGCGTCAACGAGCGCGTGCCCGGCGCGATGGCCGCGATCGTCGGCCTGACCCTGGAGGACGTCGAGAAGATGTGCCTCCAGGCCGGCGACGCCACCGGCCAGGTGGTCGAGATCGCCAACGACAACGAGCCCGGCCAGACCGTGGTGTCGGGTCAGGTGGACGCCGTCGGCGCGGTCATGACCGCCGCCCGGGAGGCCGGCGCCCGCCGCGCGGTGCCGCTGGAGGTCGGCGCCCCGTTCCACTGCTCGCTGATGGGCGCGATCGAGGAGCGGTTCGCCGCCGCCCTCGCGGAGGTGGAGTTCCGTGAGCCCGCCGTCGGCATGATCTCCTCCGTGACGGCCGAGCCCGTGACGAGCGCCGCGGGTGCCCGGGAAGTCCTCACCCGCCAGCTCGCCGGACGCGTCCGCTGGACCGGCACGGTGACCCGCATGTCCGGGGACGGCGTGGGGCGGTTCGTCGAGGTCGGGCCGGGCAAGGTGCTGGCCGGACTGTGCCGCCGGATCGCACCCGGAGCCGCCGTGCACACCACCTACGACACGCGGCAGATGGCCGCGACCCTGGACGCGCTCAACCCCGCGGGCTGACCCGCCCCACCACGCGCCCCGGGGGCGCGCGGCGTTGCGCCGGGGGCCCGTCCGTGTGGTCGTCTACGCGCGGAGCGCGCCCGTGGCGGGCCGTGGCGCGCGGGGCCGCGCCGGGCCGGGAGACCGGGGCGGAGATGCCTTCCCGGTGTTTCCCGGCGGAATCCGGCGTTCCACGGAATGGCGTTCCGCGCTGCATCACCAGGGATTTCCCCGGATTTCACCGCATGCGCGCGCCGACCGCCCGGCCACCTGTTGACACGAGCCGCGAAGACGTGTCACGCTTTTCCCGGCGGTCGAACTGTGCCCAAATCCAGGATGGGGCCGCCCGCCTCCCCGGTGAGGCCTCCGATTCCCTTCATTGTCCTTCGCGACAGGCTCTGCCACGCCCTTTTGCGGCGGCCGAGCCTTTTTTCATGCCATTTTCCCGCGGGCGCTCACGCACTGTTTTCCCAGGTCAAGGAGAGAAGCATGGACGTTCCGGTCATCGTCGTGGGCGCCGGGCCTTCGGGGCTCGTGCTGGCGGCCGAATTGCGGCTGGGTGGCGTCGAGGTCATCGTCCTCGACAAGCTGGCGAAGCCCTCGGGAGAATCCCGCGGCCTCGGCTTCACGGCCCGCGCGGTCGAATTGTTCGACCAGCGCGGCCTGCTGCCCGGATTCGGGGAGAACCTGGAGCTGGCCCCCATCGGGCACTTCGGAGGCATCCCCATGGACTACACCCAGCTCGACGGCGCCCACTTCGGCGCCCGCGGCATTCCCCAGGCGAAGACCGAGGAGGTCCTCATCGCCTGGGCCACCGACCTCGGCGCCGACATCCGGCGCGGCTGGGAGGTCGTCGGCGTGACCGACGACGGCGAGGGCGTCGACGTCGAGGCCGAGACGCCCGACGGCCGCACGACGCTGCGCGCCCGCTACCTGGTGGCCTGCGACGGTGGCCGCAGCACGGTCCGCAAGCTGGTCGGCTTCGACTTCCCCGGCACCCCCTCGACCATCGAGATGTACCTCGCGGACGTCTCCGGCCTCGACCTGCCCGCCCGCCACATCGGCGAGAAGGTGCCCGGCGGCATGATCATGAACGCCCCGCTGGGCGACGGCGTCGAGCGCATCATCGCCGCCGAGCGCGGCAACGGACCGCGCGAGCGCACCGGGCCGCCCACGTACGAGGAGGTCGCGGCCTGCTGGGAGCGCCTGTCCGGCCAGTCCATCGCCCACGGCGAGGCGTCCTGGGTCAGCTCCTTCGGCGACGCGACCCACCAGGTCACCGAGTACCGCAAGGGCAACGTCCTGATCGCCGGCGACGCCGCCCACACCCACCTCCCGGCCGGCGGCCAGGGCCTGAGCGTCAGCGTGCAGGACTCCTTCAACCTGGGCTGGAAGCTCGCCGCCACCGTGCGCGGCTGGGCCCCGCCCGGCCTGCTGGACACCTACCACGCCGAGCGCCACCCGGTGGGCCGGCGGCTGCTGATGGCGACCCGCGCGCAGGGCATGCTCTACCTCGGCGGGTCCGAGATCGAGCCGCTGCGCAACGTCTTCGCGGAACTGCTGGAGTTCCCCGAGGCCGCCCGGCACCTCATCGGCATGGTCAGCGGCTTCGAGGTCCACTACGACGTCGGCTCCGGCGGCCACCCGCTGCTCGGCCGCCGCGTCCCCAAGCAGGACCTGGTCGGCACCGGGGGCAAGACCACGACGGCCGAGCTGCTGCACTCCGGCCGCGGCGTGCTGCTGGACTTCACCGACCACGCCGACCTGCGCGCCGTCGCGGCGCCCTGGTCGGACCGGATCGACATCGTCACCGCCCTCCCGCACGCACTGCCGGAGACCAGCCCGCTCGCCGGGGTGACCGCGCTGCTGGTCCGCCCCGACGGCTACGCGGCCTGGGTGGAGCCGGACGGCGGGGGCGAGGCCCTGTCGGCGGCGCTGAACCGCTGGTTCGGCGCGCCCCGGTAGACCGTGTCGACGCCCGGTCACGGGCACGGACTTTTGTGAGCGATTGGGGAGCAGGGGGCGGGCGGGTGTCCGCGCGGAATTCCGGCCGTTCGGAAACCGCCCGTCCCCTGCCGATCGATCGAGAAGGCACGGTCTGAGCAGACAACCTCAGAAAAAGGAGAAACCCGATGCACAGCACGTTGATCGTGGCACGGATGGCGCCCGACGTCAGTGGTGACGTCGCGCGGATCTTCGGGGAATTCGACAAGACCGAGATGCCCGGTCTGATGGGCACCAGGCGCCGCCAGCTCTTCTCCTACCGGGGCCTGTACTTCCACCTTCAGGACTTCGACGACGACCACGGCGGCACCGTCATCGAGGAAACGAAGACCCACCCGCTGTTCGTGAAGGTCAGCGACGACCTCAAGCCGTTCATCGAGGCCTATGACCCGGCGACCTGGCGTTCGCCCGCCGACGCCATGGCCACGCGTTTCTACCACTGGTCCACGTCTTCGTGACGCATTTCTGCCCGAAGGGGGCGACGTCCACATGCGACGGCGAGTAGTGATAACCGGCATCGGGGTCGTGGCGCCCGGCGGTATCGGCGTCAAGAACTTCTGGGGCCTGCTGAGCGAGGGCCGGACGGCCACCAGAGGGATCACGTTCTTCGATCCCACCCCATTCCGTTCCCGCGTGGCGGCCGAGGTCGACTTCGACCCCGAGGCCCACGGGCTCAGCCCGCAGGAGATCCGGCGGATGGACCGCGCGGCGCAGTTCGCCGTGGTCTCGGCCGCCGAGGCCGTGGCCGACAGCGGCCTCGAACCGTCCGACCTCGACCCGTACCGCACGGGGGTGACCGTCGGCAGCGCCGTCGGCGCCACCATGGGGCTCGACCAGGAGTACCGCGTCGTCAGCGACGGCGGCCGGCTCGACCTCGTGGACCACGAGTACGCGGTCCCGCACCTCTACGACTACTTCGTGCCCAGCTCGTTCGCGCGCGAGGTGGCCTGGTCGGTGGGCGCCGAGGGCCCCGCGACCGTGGTCTCGACCGGCTGCACCTCCGGTCTGGACTCGGTCGGCTACGCGACCGAACTCATCCGCGAGGGCAGCGCCGACGTGATGATCGCCGGCGCCTCCGACGCGCCGATCTCCCCGATCACCGTGGCCTGCTTCGACGCCATCAAGGCGACCACGCCGCGCAACGACGACCCGGAGCACGCCTCCCGGCCGTTCGACAACTCCCGCAACGGCTTCGTCCTCGGCGAGGGCGCGGCGGTCTTCGTGCTGGAGGAGTACGAGCGGGCCAAGCGGCGCGGCGCGCACATCTACGCGGAGATCGCCGGGTTCGCCAGCCGGTGCAACGCCTTCCACATGACGGGGCTGCGCCCCGACGGCCTGGAGATGGCCGAGGCCATCCGCACCGCCATGGACGAGGCCCGCATGAACCCGGACGAGATCGACTACATCAACGCCCACGGTTCGGGCACCAAGCAGAACGACCGCCACGAGACGGCGGCCATGAAGCGCAGCCTGGGCGACCACGCCTACCGCACCCCGGTCAGCTCCATCAAGTCGATGGTGGGGCACTCGCTGGGCGCGATCGGCTCCATCGAGATTGCGGCCTCGGCGCTGGCCATCGAGAACAACCTGGTGCCCCCCACCGCCAACCTGCACACCGCCGACCCCGAGTGCGACCTGGACTACGTCCCGCTCCGGGCCAGGGAGTGGCAGACGGACGCGGTGCTGACGGTCGGCAGCGGCTTCGGCGGCTTCCAGAGCGCGATGGTCCTGCGGAGGACGGCGTGAGCACTTCGGTAGTGGTGACCGGCGTCGGCGTCACGGCCCCCAACGGGCTCGGCACCGACGCGTACTGGGCGGCGACCCGGAGCGGGAAGAGCGGCATCGAGCCGGTCAAGCGGTTCGACGCGACGGCCTACCCGGCCGTGCTGGCGGGCGAGGTCCCCGGCTTCGTCGCCGAGGACTACCTGCCCAGCAGGCTGATGCCGCAGACCGACCACATGACGCGGCTGGCGCTCGTCGCGGCCGACTGGGCGCTGGCCGACGCCGGCGTCCAGCCGTCCGAGTGGCCCGCGTTCGACATGGGCGTCATCACCGCCAGCTCCTCCGGCGGCTTCGAGTTCGGCCAGAACGAGCTGCAGGCGCTGTGGAGCAAGGGCGGCCAGTACGTCAGCGCGTACCAGTCGTTCGCCTGGTTCTACGCGGTGAACACCGGTCAGATCTCCATCCGCACCGGCATGAAGGGCCCCAGCGGGGTCGTGGTGTCGGACCAGGCGGGTGGCCTGGACGCCGTCGCCCAGGCCCGCCGCCAGATCCGCAAGGGCAGCCGGCTGATCGTCACCGGCGGCGTGGACGGCTCGATCTGCCCCTGGGGCTGGGCCGCCCAGCTCGCCGGCGGCCGGCTGAGCACCAGCGCCGACCCCGGCCGGGCGTACCTGCCGTTCGACCCGGACGCCGCGGGCCACGTGCCCGGCGAGGGAGGCGCCCTCGTCATCCTGGAGGACGCCGACTCCGCGCGGGAGCGCGGCGCCCGTGTCTACGGCGAGGTCGCCGGCTACGGCGCGACGTTCGACCCGAAGCCGGGCAGCGGGCGCGAGCCCGGCCTGCGGCGGGCGATCGAGCTCGCGCTCGACGAGGCGGGCCTGCGGCCCGGCGAACTCGACGTCGTGTTCGCCGACGCCGCCGCCGTGCCCGAGCTGGACCGTGCCGAGGCCGAGGCGATCCGCGCGGTCTTCGGGCCGCGCGGCGTCCCGGTCACCGCGCCCAAGACGATGACCGGCCGGCTGCTGTCCGGCGCCGCCTCGCTGGACCTGGCCGCCGCGCTGCTGTCCATCCGGGACGGCGTCATCCCGCCCACCACCAACGTCTCGCCGCTCCCCGCGTACGAGCTGGACCTCGTCGTCGGCGAGCCGAGGACCGCCGACGTCGCCTCGGCGCTCGTCCTCGCCCGGGGAGAGGGCGGCTTCAACTCCGCCATGGTCGTGCGCCGGGTCGCCGGCTGACCACCGGCCCCGCCACCAGGCTCGCGCGGCCCGCCGGGCCCGCGAGGCTTACGAGAACGAAGGATTGAGATGGCCTTTCAGGAACTCACCATCGAAGACCTCCGGCGCATCCTGCGGGAGGCCGCCGGCGAGGTCGAGAGCGTCGACCTCGACGGCGACATCCTCGACGTGACCTTCGAGGAGCTGGGCTACGACTCGCTCGCCCTGCTGGAGACCGGCAGCCGCATCGAGCGCGAGTACGGCATCGCGCTGGAGGAGACCTCGGTCGCCGACGTCGAGACGCCCGGCGCGCTGCTGACCGTCGTCAACAAGCAGCTCGCCCAGGAAGCAGCGGCCTGACCGTCCCACCCCACCGGCTTGCGCCGCCGGGCGCTCCGCACGCGCCCGGCGGCGGAGCCGTGTCCCGGGCCGCCGGCCCACGCCGGCACCCGGGCACCACCCATTCCCATCTGGAGAGACTTAAGGAGCAGGCATGGCCGTTGAGGGGCAGCGGGTCGCTCTCGTCACGGGGGCCACCAGCGGTATCGGGCTCGCCGTCACCAGGGCTCTGGCCACGCAGGGGCACGCGGTGTTCATCTGCGCGCGCAGCGCGGACAGCGTCGAGGTGACCGTGAAGGAACTGCGCGACGAGGGCCTCGAGGTGAACGGCACCGCGTGCGATGTCACCTCCAAGGACGACATCAAGGCGTTCGTCCGGGCCGCCGTCGACACCTACGGCCAGGTCGACGTCCTGGTGAACAACGCGGGCCGCAGCGGCGGCGGCGTGACCGCCGACATCGAGGACGACCTCTGGTTCGACGTCGTCAACACCAACCTCAACAGCGTCTTCCTGATGACGCGCGAGGTGCTCAACACCGGCGGCATGCGGCACCGCGACCGCGGCCGGATCATCAACATCGCGTCGACGGCCGGCAAGCAGGGCGTCGTCCTGGGCGCCCCCTACTCGGCGTCCAAGCACGGCGTCGTCGGCTTCACCAAGGCCCTCGGCAACGAACTGGCCCCGACCGGCATCACGGTCAACGCGGTCTGCCCCGGCTACGTCGAGACGCCGATGGCCGCGAAGGTGCGCGCGGGCTACGCCGCCGCGTTCGACACCACCGAGGACCAGATCATGCAGAAGTTCACGGCCAAGATCCCGCTCGGCCGCTACTCCACCCCCGAGGAGGTGGCCGGCCTGGTGGGCTACCTCGCCACGGACACCGCCGCCTCCATCACCGCCCAGGCGATCAACGTCTGCGGCGGTCTCGGCAACTTCTGAGGCCACCGCGCCCTGGGCCGAAACAACGTGGCACCCGAATCATTCGAGGGATTGGGAGACTTGACCATGACGGAGTCCGGCCACCGCGAGGTGGAGCACGAGATCACGGTGGACGCCCCGGCCGCCGACGTCTACCGGCTGATCGCCGAGGTGGTGAACTGGCCGCGGATCTTCCCGCCGACCGTGTTCGTCGACCACGTCGAGCGCTCCGGGAACACCGAGCGCATCCGCATCTGGGCCACCGCCAACGGCGAGGCCAAGAACTGGACCTCGCGCCGCGTGCTCGACCCCGGGAAGCTGCGCATCGAGTTCCGCCAGGAGGTCTCCACGCCGCCGGTGGCCGCGATGGGCGGGGCCTGGCTGATCGAGTCCATCTCCGCCACCCGGTCGCGGGTGCGGCTGCTGCACGACTACCGGGCCATCGACGACGACCCGGACAGCCTGGCCTGGATCGACCAGGCCGTGGACCGCAACAGCCGCTCCGAGCTGGCCGCGCTGAAGCGGAACGTCGAACTCGCCACCGGCGCCGACGAGCTGTACCTGGCCTTCGAGGACACCGTGCAGATCAACGGCTCCGCGAAGGACGTGTACGACTTCCTCAACGAGGCGCAGCTGTGGGAGGAGCGGCTGGCGCACGTCGCCCGCGTCGAGCTGACCGAGGACACCCCGGGCCTGCAGATCCTGGAGATGGACACCCGCACCAAGGACGGCTCCACGCACACCACCAAGTCGGTGCGCGTGTGCTTCCCGCACAGCAGGATCGTCTACAAGCAGATCACCCTGCCCGCGCTGATGACCCTGCACACCGGCTACTGGAAGCTGGAGGAGAACGCCGACGGCGTCGCCGCCACCTCCCAGCACGCGGTGGTCATCAACACCGAGAACATCACCAAGATCCTGGGCGAGGACGCCGGCCTGGCCGAGGCCAGGACGTTCGTCAAGAACGCCCTGAGCACCAACAGCACCGCCACCCTCGGGTACGCCAAGGCGTACGCGGAGGGCAAGCGCTGACATGGACGCCCAGGTCATCATCGTCGGCGCGGGGCCGGTCGGCCTGATGCTGGCCGGTGAACTGCGGCTCGGCGGCGCCGGGGTGATTGTGCTGGAACGCCTGGCGACGCCGACCACCGAGTCCCGCGCCTCCACGCTCCACGCCCGCACCATGGAGATCCTGGACCAGCGGGGCCTGCTGGCCCCCCTGGGAACCCCGCCGCACGACCCGGTGAGCCACTTCGGCGGCCTGCCGCTGGACCTCGGCGGGCAGCCGTCCCGCTACCGGGGCCAGTGGAAGGTGCCGCAGGCGCGGGTCGAGGCCCTGCTCGCGGAGTGGGCCGGCGGCCTCGGCGCGGACATCCGGCGCGCGTACGAGGTCACCGGCCTGGTCGCCGGCGAGGACGGCGTCGAGGTCGAGGCCGCCGGCCCCGGCGGCCCGGTCCGGCTGACCGCCGCCTACGTCGTCGGCTGCGACGGGGAGGACAGCGTCGTGCGCCGCCTCGGCGGCTTCGGCTTCCCCGGCCACGACGCCACCCGCGAGCTGGTGCGGTCGGACGTCACCGGACTCGGCATCCGCAACCGCCGCTTCGAGCGGACCCCGAACGGGCTGGCCATCGCCGCCACCCGGGACGGCGTCACGCGCGTCATGGTGCACGAGTTCGGCCGCCCGCCCGGAGTGCGCGACGGCGAGCCCGAGTTCGCGGAGGTCGCCGGGATCTGGTCCCGGGTCACCGGCGAGGACATCAGCGGCGGCACCCCGATCTGGGTCAACGCCTTCGGCAACACCACCCGCCTGGCGGCCCGTTACCGCCAGGGCAGGCTGCTGCTGGCCGGCGACGCCGCGCACCGGCAGATGCCGGTCGGCGGCCAGGCCCTCAACCTGGGCCTGCAGGACGCGGTGAACCTGGGCTGGAAACTGGCCGCCGAGGTGACCGGCCGCGCCTCCGCCGGGCTGCTGGACACCTACCACACCGAGCGGCACGCCGTCGGTGAGCGGGTCCTGGGCAACATCGAGGCCCAGGCGCTGCTGCTGCTCGGCGGCGGCGAGGTCGACGCGCTGCGCGCCGTCACCGGCGAGCTGATGGGCCACGCGGCCGTCCGCGACCGCCTGGGCGCCATGATCAGCGGCCTCGACATCCGCTACGACATCGGCGGCGGACCCCTCGTCGGGGCCCGCCTGCCGCACCTGGACCTGGTGACGGACTCCGGGGTGACCAGCACCACCGCGCTGCTGCGCGGCGGCCGGGGCGTGCTGCTCGACCTGTCCGGCGACCCGGCGCGGTCCGCGGCGCTGACCGCGCTCGCCGCCGGCCGGGTGGACACGGTGACGGCCGCCGCCGCGCCCGACGCCCCGCTGGAGGGCCAGGAGACGGTGCTGCTCCGCCCGGACGGATACGTCGCCTGGGCCGGCGACCGCGCGGCCGACCCTTCCGCCGCTCTGGACCGCTGGTTCGGCGCCGCCCGCACGGCCGGCACGTCCCGTTGGCACGAGACACGGAAACGCGATTCCGAAGAGAGAGGCGGGCTGATGCCCAGCAAGATCAAGGCAACGAGTGAGGCCAGGAGCCCCGAACAGGCGCAGACCTGCGACGTGCTGATCCTGGGGTCCGGCCTCGCGGGTTCGGTGGCCGGGGCCTGCCTGGCCCGGCAGGGCGCGAACGTGGTGCTGGTCGACGCCGGGCAGCACCCGCGGTTCGCCATCGGCGAGTCGATGACGCCGCAGCTCGTGGAGTGGCTGCGCATCTGCGAGAAGCGCTTCCAGGTGCCGGAGATCGGCTACCTGCTGGACGCCAAGTCGGTCGCGAAGAACATCGGCCCGCACCACGGGCGCAAGCAGAGCTTCGGGTTCATCAAGCACAACGTGGGGCAGGAGCCCGACCCGGACGAGGCGACGATGTTCGTCATCCCGAAGGTGCTCACCGACGCCAGCCACCTGTTCCGCCAGGACACCGACCAGTTCTTCTTCAACGTCGCCGCCAAGTACGGCTGCACCACGCGCCAGAACTGGCGCGCGGCCGACCTGGACTTCGACGACGACGGGGTGACCGTCACCGGCCAGAACGGTGAGGTCTTCCGCGCCAAGTACCTGATCGACGCCAGCGGTTTCCGTTCCCCGCTGGCCGAGAAGTTCGACCTGCGGGAGAAGCCGGCCCGCTTCAAGCACCACGCCCGCTCGATGTTCACCCACTTCATCGACCTGAAGCCGTTCGACGAGGTGTCCCACCACCCGGTCAGCAAGCGCCCGCCGGCCAAGTGGCACGACGGCACCCTGCACCACCTCATCGACCGCGGCTGGTTCTGGATCATCCCGTTCAACAACCTCAAGGGGTCGGCGAACCCGGTGGTCAGCGTCGGTCTCACCATCGACGAGCGGACCTACCCCAAGCCCAAGGACATGTCGCCCGAGGAGGAGTTCAACAAGTTCCTCGACATGTACCCGGCCGTCAAGCGGCAGTTCGCCGGCGCCAAGCGGGTGCGCGAGTGGATCTCCACCGACCGGCTGCAGTACTCCTCGAAGCGGTCGATCGGCCACCGCTGGTGCCTGATGTCCCACGCGGCCGGCTTCCTCGACCCGCTGTTCTCCCGCGGCCTGTCCAACACCTTCGAGGTCGTGTACTCGCTGTGCACGCGCATCCTCGACGCGCTGGAGGACGACGACTGGTCGGAGGAGCGGTTCGAGTACGTCGAGCGACTGGAGCGGGGTCTGCTCCAGTACAACGACGACCTCGTCAACAGCTCCTACATCTCCTTCTCGCACTTCCGGCTGTGGAACGCCATGTTCCGCGTCTGGGCGGGCTACCTCACGCCGGGCGTCATCCGGCTGGTGCGGGCCGTGGGCGAGTTCGAGCTGACCGGTGACGACAAGTACCTGCGGGACCTGGAACACCCGCCGTACCCGGGCCTGTGGTTCCCCGAGAGCCACAACCTCAAGAAGCTGCTCGACCTGGCCGCCGAGACCTGCGAGAAGTACGAGGTCGGGGAGATCGACGGCGACACCGCCGCCGACATCATCTTCGACCAGATGCGCAAGGACCCGACGATGAACCCGGTCTTCGGCTTCAAGGACCCGGAGTCGACCCGCTTCATCTGGCCGACGTCGGCCGACATCGCCAAGTTCATGTGGTGGGCCAACACCAAGGCCCCCGAGGGCGAGATGCGGCAGATGGCCCGCCAGATGGTCAAGGTCGCCGCGCGCGCCACGGCGAAGGGCAAGCGGCTCATCTAGCCGGTTCCCGCACGGCCTTCGCCCGCACCGCCCTTCCCACGTGAGCAGCACACCGGAGCAGAAAAGGAAATGCGACTCATGGCCGACACCATGGCCTCCGCACCGGACCGGGCGGCCCCGACCGCCCCGCTGTCCATCTCGGACCTGGAACTGAACACCAACCCGTTCATCAAGGCGTTCATCCGGTTCAACGTGTACATGTACTCGAAGCCGCCCCGCAAGGGGCAGCTCGCCTTCAGCAAGCTCGGCCTGAAGATGCACATCGCCCTGTACAAGGCGTCCAAGGGCAAGATCATGGGCAAGTTCGGCGATCTGGACGGGATGCTGATCACCACCCTGGGCCGCAAGTCCGGCCTCAAGCGCACCGTGCCCGTCGGCTACATCTACGACAAGGGCCACTTCTACTCGATGGCCGCGCCCGGCCACTTCGACGTGCCCGGCGGCCCGAAGGGCAAGCACCCCGGCTGGTTCGTGAACCTGCGGGCGACGCCCGAGGCCACCATCAACATCGGCCCGGAGACCATCGAGGTCGTCGCCGAGGAGCTGAAGGGCGAGGAGCGCGACATGATGTGGGAGCGCTTCTGCGAGGTGTTCCCCTTCATGCGGTACTTCCAGTCCCGGTCCAGCCGGCTCATCCCCGTGGTGCGGATGACGCCCAAGGACATGCTCCCCGCGAAGGAGATGTGACGATGCCTCAGGTCGCGCACCTCGACCCGTCGACGCCCATGCCCGCCCAGCTGCGGGAGAAGACCGGGCCCGTCGTCCTGGTCAACACGTTCTTCGTGCCCCGCGAGGTGACGGACGAGTTCCTGGAGCTGTGGGCGCAGGACGCCCGCGTCATGAAGGCCCAGCCCGGCTTCGTCTCCACCCAGATGCACCGGGGCACGGCCGGCAGCCAGCTCCTGGTGAACATCGCGGTCTGGGAGTCCACCGAGGCGCTCGCCGCCGCCCACGCCAACCCGGAGTTCCGCAAGGCCTCCAGCCGGCTGCCCGAGGGCGTGATCGCCCACCCGCACGTCTTCGAGAAGATCGCGGTCGAGGGCGTCTGCGTCGCGTAACACCGCTGACGCACGGGGGGCGGTGCCGCCGGGCACCGCCCCCCGCCGCTGTTGTCGACCGCGCACGATCCATACAGGGAGTCATGGTGTCCGTCAAAAGACGACTGGCGCGCTTCAACCGCCTTGTCGCCAATCGCATCATCGGGCAGGTCATCTCGCGCATGCCGGGCTTCGGCGCCGTGTACCACCGCGGTCGCAAGTCGGGGCGCCAGTACCGCACCCCGGTCAAGGTGTTCCGGGTGGGCGACAAGTTCATCCTCTCGCTGCCCTACGGACCCGATTCCGACTGGGTGAAGAACGTGGTGGCCGCCGGCGAGTGCGAGCTGCTGACCCGCTGGCGGAAGGTGCGCCTGGTCGAGCCCAAGGTGTACGTGGACACCGTGCAGGCCGACATCCCGCGCCCGCTGGCCGCCGCGCTCAAGAAGATCAAGGCGTACGACTTCATCGAGCTCCACGTGGCCGGGGCCGCCGGAAAGCCCTGACCCCGCCACCGCCCCGCGTCCGTCACCGAGCCACGCCCCGCTCCGGGGCCGGGCCCCGCTCCGCGTCCTGCCCGGGGTCACCGGCGAGCCGGACGTGGGCCAGCTTCTCCGGGTTGGTCACGGCGTAGATCTCCTGGACCCGGTCGCCGCCGGGCGCGAGGTCCATGACGACCACCGCGAACGGCGTGTCGCCGGAGAACACCACGGCCGACTCGTCGTCGCCCACCCGCCCGTAGCGGACCGTGAGGTCCGCGGGCGGCCGGGAGGCGTAACCGGCCATGAGCCGGGCCACCTTCTCGGCGCCCCGGACCGGACGCACCGCCGCCGACCGCACCTTGCCGCCGCCGTCGGTCCACATCGTGACGTCCGGCGCGAGCAGGTCGAGCAGCGAGCCGATGTCGCCGCCGAGCGCGGCGGCCACGAAGCGCTCGGTGACCTGCCGCTGCAGCGCCGGGTCGGCCCGGAAGCGCGGCCTGCGGGCGTGGACGTGCTCGCGGGCCCGGCGGGCCAGTTGCCGCACGGCCGGGGAACTGCGGCCCAGGATCTCCGCGACCTCGGCGTGGGCGTAGCCGAACACGTCGTGCAGCACGAACACCGCGCGCTCCAGCGGCGACAGGGTCTCCAGCACCACCAGCAGCGCCATCGACACCGACTCGGTGCGCAGGGCGCGGTCCCCGGCGTCGGAGGTGTCGGCGACCAGCGGCTCGGGCAGCCACGGCCCGACGTACGCCTCGCGCCGCCGGGTGATGGCCGCCTGCCGGGCCAGCGCGTGGTTGACGGCGATGCGCACCAGGTAGGCCCGCGGATTGCCGATCTCCGGTGCCGACGGCCGTGCGTGCGCGCGGGCCCACGACAGCCACGTCTCCTGCAGCACGTCCTCGGTGTCCGCGACGCTGCCCAGCATGTTGTAGACGATCGAGAACAGCAGCTCCCGGTGGCCGACGAAGACGCGCGTCGCCGCGTCGACGGACGTGTCGGCCGGGTCTGCCGCCGGAGTGTCGGACATCGTGCTGCCTTTCCTGCGGCGCGCCCCCGCGCGGGAGGGACGGCGCCCACCGGAGGGTGACGTGCGCTCCGGCGAGCATAGCGGCCCCCCGTGACCTCGGCCGACCGCTTCCCCGCACCCCTTCATCCCCCCACAGCACCCCCAACGGCGGACCTTTTCTCGTACCGGGAGGAACACGACAGCATGAACACAACCACCACGGACTCGCAGGCGCCCGAGCCGTACGACGTCGCGATTCTCGGCGCGGGCATGGCCGGCGGCATGCTGGGCGCGGCGCTGGCCCGCAACGGGGTCAAGGTCCTGCTGATCGACGCGGGCGTCCACCCCCGCTTCGCGGTGGGGGAGTCGACGATTCCGTACACGTCGTCGATGACCCGGATCATCGCCGAGCGCTACCAGGTGCCGGAGATCGAGCCGCTGGCCAGTTTCCAGGGCATCCAGGAGACCGTCGGCCGGATGAGCGGCCGGAAGCAGAACTTCGGCTTCGTGTACCACCAGGAGGGCCGCCCCCAGGATCCGGAGCAGATCAACCAGTTGGTCGTCCCGGAGTGGCAGCGCACCGAGAGCCACCTGTTCCGGCAGGACATCGACAGTTACCTGTTCAACGTCGCCGTCCGCTACGGTGCCGAGCCGCGCACCAACACCCGGATCAAGGACATCCTGATCGAGCCGTCCCTCGGTGTCCTGCTCCGGGCCGACACCGGCGAGGAGTTCCACGCCAAGTACCTGGTGGACGGCAGCGGCTTCCGTTCGCCCGTGGCCGACGCGTTCGGGCTGCGCGAGACCCCGACCCGCGCGCGGACCCACTCCCGCACGATCTTCACCCACATGATCGGCGTCACCCCGTTCGACGACGCCGCGGCGGCCAAGTCCCACGACCAGCCCAGCCCATGGCACCACGGCACCCTGCACCACGTCTTCGACGGCGGCTGGCTGTGGGTGATCCCGTTCGACAACCACGACGGGTCGCTCAACCCGCTGTGCAGCGTCGGCCTGACGCTGGACCCGCGGAAGTTCCCCAAGCGGGAGGGCGTCGGCCCGCAGCAGGAGTTCGACGACTTCCTGCGGCGCTTCCCGGAGATCGCCGAGCAGTTCACCGCGGCCAAGGCCGTCCGCCCGTGGGTGGCCACCGGCCGCCTGCAGTACTCGTCCACCACGACGGTCGGCGACCGGTACGTCCTGACCGCGCACGCCGCCGGCTTCATCGACGCCCTGTACTCGCGCGGCCTGACCAACACGCTGGAGGTCGTCAACGCCCTGGCGTGGCGCCTGATCGAGGCGTCCCGCGACGACGACTGGTCCACCGAGCGGTTCGCGTACGTGGACCGTCTCCAGCAGGGCCTGTTCGACGTCCACGACGACCTGGTCTTCTGCTCCTTCGTCGGCTTCCGGCACTACGACCTGTGGAACGCCGTCCTGCGGGTGTGGGAGTCGACCAGCATCCTGCCGACGGTCACCATCGACCAGGCGTACCGGCGGTACCTGCAGTCCCGCGACGACCAGATCTTCCGCGACCTGGAGAAGCGGGACGTGCCCGGCCTGCCGGCCGCCGTCGGCGCGGACATCAACGGGCTGCTGACGTTCGCCCGGGAGACCTGCCTCGCCGTCGAGGAGGGCTCGCTGGCGCCCGACGAGGCGGCCTCGCGCCTGTTCGCCCGCCTGCAGGAGGCGGCGTTCCTCCCGGCGCCGTTCGAACTGGGCTCGCCGGCCAACAAGTGCTTCAACGCGACGCAGGAGATCGTCGGGAAGGCCGTGCAGTGGGCCGCCACCGACGCTCCGGAGAACATCGCCGCGCTCTTCCGTCCCTGAGGGCGGGCCGTCGTCCGGCCCGCACCCGGGCGGCCCTCGGACCCCGCACCCACCCCTCCCGGGTGCGGGGTCCCTCCGGCGTGTCAGGGGTCCGTACCGGGCACGGGGAGCCCAGGGGCTGAGCCGGGGGAGCGGTGTCCCGTCCGGCGGCCGGCGGCCGGAGCCGACGGCGTAGCATGCTGCCGCAGTCGAGCCGCCTCCCACCTGACTCCCAAGGACACCAGGAGATCTCCCGTGACCGGTTCCGCACCGACCTCGGACCTCACCGGCTGGCGCAGCGCCCCCTTCACCGGGGCCTCACTCACCCACGACGTCTACGAGAAGGGCACCGGGCCGGGCGTCGTGCTGATGCCGGAGATCCCCGGCATCACGCCCCATGTCCTCGGTCTGGCCGACCACTTGGTGGAGCAGGGCTTCACCGTCGCGATGCCCTCCCTGTTCGGCAGGCCGGGCCGGCCCGAGACGCCGCTGTCCT
The DNA here is from genome assembly GCF_051386415.1 of Streptomyces sp. URMC 129. Taxonomy (NCBI): domain Bacteria; kingdom Bacillati; phylum Actinomycetota; class Actinomycetes; order Kitasatosporales; family Streptomycetaceae; genus Streptomyces; species Streptomyces sp. URMC 129. The sequence goes on along the minus strand of NZ_JBPQTQ010000036.1, from coordinate 13,328 downwards.
TCATGGGCGCGTTCGCCAGGCTGTGCGTCTCCTCGGAGTTCCGCGCCTTCGCCCTCGACGCGCGTCGCCCGGTGGCGGACTACATCCGCGCGCTGGCCCGCGACCTCAACGCCCGCACCCCCGGACCCGGCGTGGGCGTCATCGGCATGTGCTTCACCGGCGGGTTCGCCCTGGCGGCGGCGGTGGACGACGCGGTCCTGGCCCCCGTCGTGAGCCAGCCGACCGTCCCGTTCCCGTTCGGCGGCGCCCGCAAGGCCGACCCCGGCCTGTCGGAGGAGGAGCTGACCGCCGTCGCGGCCCGCGCCGGCGGCGAGAACCTGTGCGTGCTGGGCCTGCGGTTCAGCGAGGACGGCATCAGCCCGCGGGAACGTTTCACCACCCTGCGCGCGCGCCTGGGGGACGCCTTCGACGTCATCGAGCTGGACTCCCGCAAGGGCAACGCCGCCGGCTTCGCGAAGGGCGCCCACCAGGTCCTGACCGCCGAGGTGCGCGAGGAGCCGGGCCACCCGGCGCTGGCCGCCCGGGAACGCGTCGTCGCGTTCCTGCGCGAAAGGCTCGCGGGAACCGCCGCCTGACACTCGCAACGTCCCGGCAGAGTTCCTGACACGTCGCGTTTATATCCCGTCAGCCAAGCGTGTGACATACGTCTCAGCGGTCGCCGGGATGTCACACGCACCTGGGCCATGGCCCTCTTGGGGGCATGGACCTGAATCCGCGCGGTCGGGAAGCTGACCCCGACGCGCGCGGCGACGAGACCGTGAGCGCCATTGCCGCCCACGGCAAGGAGGATTTGTGTTGAGGAAATGGCACGGCAACCCGTGGGCGATTCTTGCCGTTCTCTGCCTCGGGTTTTTCATGACCCTGCTGGACCTGACGATCGTGAACGTCGCGATCCCGGATCTGACGGATGACCTGGACGCCTCGCTGGACGATGTCCTGTGGGTTGTCAACGCCTACTCTCTCGCCCTGGCAACGCTGATCATCACCGCCGGACGCCTGGGCGACCTGCGCGGAAAGAGGAACATATTCCTCGCCGGCGTGGCCGTGTTCACCATCGCCAGCCTGGCCTGCGGCCTCGCCCAGGACCCCACCCAGCTCATCGCGTTCCGCGCGGTGCAGGGTGTCGGCGCCGCGATGCTGATGCCGCAGACGCTGTCGATCGTCGCCGACGTCTTCCCCCCGGAGAAGCGCGGCGCGGCCCTGGGCATCTGGGGCGCGACCGGCGGTGTCGCCGGCGTCGTCGGCCCCACGCTGGGCGGTGTGCTGACCACCCACCTCGACTGGCGGTGGATCTTCTACATCAACATCCCGCTGGGCCTGCTCGTGCTCTTCATGGGCCTGCGGGTCATGCCGGTGACCGGCCGCATGGTCAAGCACCGGTTCGACATCCCCGGCGTGGCCCTGGCCTCCGCGGCCCTGTTCTGCCTGGCCTTCGGCCTCACCGAGGGCGAGAAGTACGACTGGAACGGCGGCATCTGGGCGCTGATCGGCGCCTCCGGCGTCCTGTTCCTGGTCTTCCTGGCCTACGAGCGCACCCAGCAGGACAACGAGCCGCTGGTCCCGTTCTCCCTGTTCAAGGACCGGAACTTCTCCATCGTCAACTTCATGGGCATCGCCGTCTCGTTCGGCGTCATCGGCTTCTTCCTGCCGACCACCATCTACATGCAGTCGGTGCTCGGCTTCAGCGCCCAGAAGACCGGCCTGGTGCTGCTGCCGCTCGCCCTGGCCACCATGATGGTCGCCGGCCCGGCCGGTGTGCTGTCGGAGAAGTTCGGCGGCAAGTACGTGCTGACCGTCGGCCTCGGCGGCTTCGCGGCCGGCCTGACCTGGCTCGTCGCGTCGGCCGAGACCGACAGCGAATGGACCACCTTCATCGGCCCGCTCCTGGTCATCGGCGTCGGCGTCGGCTGCACCTTCGCCCCCATGGCCTCCGAGGTCATGCGGAACGTCCCGCCGCACCTGACCGGCGCCGCCTCCGGTGTGAACAACGCGCTGCGGCAGGTCGGTTCGGTGCTGGCCGGTGCCGTGATCGGCGCCGTGCTCCAGGCGCAGCTCGCCTCCTCGCTGGTGGAGGAGGCGGAGAAGGGCGCCGAGGCGCTGCCGCCGGAGTTCCGTGACGGCTTCGTCGGCGGCTTCGAGGAGGCCGGCGACGAGGGCCTGGACGTGGGCACCGAGCAGGGCACCGAACTGCCCGACGGCATCCCCGCGGACATCGCCCAGACCATCCAGGAGCTGTCCGGCCAGGTCTTCGGCAACGGCTTCGTGGACGCCTTCGGTCCGACGGTGATGGTCTCCGCCGGCATCCTGCTGGCGGGCGCCCTCGCCACGTTCGTCCTCAAGGGCGGCGCGACCCCCAGCGGTCACGGGCACGGCATGCCCGCCGCCCAGCCGCAGCCGGAGAGCGGCGAGAGCGCGGCCGTTCCCGGCTGACCCCGCCACCGGTCCGGCCGACGCCGGTCCGGCCACCGGCCCCACCCCCAGGCCGTGACCGGGGGACTGGCATTCACCCGCCGGTCCTCCCGGTCACGGCCTGGTCCGCTTGCCGGGAAATCACAGGGTTGACACCGGGCTTGAGAGCGTGTCACGCTTTTTCCGGCGCTCGAAGTATGCCTGTTTGCAGGCCGGTTCGCGCACTTCACTCGAAAAGATCCGCGAAATGGCGCCGCTTCCCGTACAGGCTTCCGATCGCAGGCCGGACGAATTCCCGTTTCCGGCCGCTCACTTGGTATTCATCCGGCGCGCATTCACACGCCGCGTTCTTTCCGCCGCCGCCGGGAGCCGCCGGGCACATTCCCGCATCGCCGCGGCCGGTCCGCTAGCTCGCTCATCAGGAGGGCGTCATGACGGAGAAGGCAGGAAGAGTCATCCACCTGGATGACGTCAGGCCGATCAACTACGGCGGCGGCGAGGAGACGCGCATCCTGCTCCGCGCCGAGGACACCGGCGGCGCCTACTCGTTCTACGAGGTGTTCATGCCGCCCGGCGAGGGCTCGCTCTACCACGTCCACGAGGCCATGGACGAGACGTTCTACGTCATCGAGGGCGAGTTCGAGATCAAGATCGACCAGGAGATCCACAAGGCGCCCGCCGGGACCCTGGTGTACGGGCCGCGCGGCGTGGCCCACTCCTTCTTCTGCGTCTCCGAGCGGCCCGGCAAGATGCTCTGCACCACGACTCCCGGCGGCATCGAGGTGTTCTTCGAGGAGCTGAGCGCGCTGCTGGCCTCGGACACCCGCCCCGCGTGGGAGGACCTGCGCCGCCTGGGCGAGCGGCACGGCATCGTCGCCCACCCGCCGCAGGGCGGCCCGCACGGCGGCCCGCCGGCCGACCCCCGGTAGCGGACACGACGTCGAGCGTGGCCGCGGACCGGACGCCACGGCCCGTCGGCCGCGCTCATTCCCTTCTCTTCTGGAGGTGACATGGCAGCGGCCGACGGCCTGCCCATGGAAGCGATCGTCATGGCCGATGTCGCGATCGTGCTGCTCGCGGGGGCCGTCATGGTCAGGCTGAGCAGACGGCTCCACCAGCCTCCGGTGGTCGCCGAGATCGCCACCGGCATCATGCTGGGGCCGAGCGTGCTGGGGCTGCTGCCGGGCGACCTTCCCGCGCGCATCTTCCCGGACGGCGGCCTGCCCATGCTGTCGGCCATCGCCCAGGTCGGTCTGGTCCTCTTCATGTTCCTCGCCGGGTGGGAGCTCGACCTCACCCGGCTGCGGGGCCAGGGCAGAACGGTGGGCAGCATGGCCGGGCTGGCCATGGCCGTCCCGTTCGTCCTCGGCCTGGGCGCCGCCGCGCTGCTGTTCGGCGCCCACGGGGCCGACGGCGTCAGCGCGCTGTCCTTCGTGCTCTACCTGGCGACGGCCTTCTCCATCACCGCCTTCCCGGTGCTGGCCCGCATCATCAGGGACAGCCGCCTGTCCCGCACCCGGGTCGGCACCATGGCCATGGCCTGCGCGGCCATCGGCGACGTGGTCGCCTGGTGCGTGCTGGTCCTGGTGGTCGCCATCGCGGACGCCAGCGGCGTGGGCCAGTTCGTCACCGTGGTCGCCTGGACCGTCGCCTACGGAACGGGCATGGCGCTGATCGTGCGGCCGGTGCTGCACCGCGTGGTGCGGCGGGCGGCCCGGCGCGGCGACACGGCCTCGCTGCTGATCCTGATCGTCTCCGGGGTGTTCCTCTCCTCGTACGCGACGTCCTGGATCGGCATCCACGCCATCTTCGGCGCCTTCGCGTTCGGGCTGATCATGCCGCACGACCCCGGCGGGGCGGCCGAGTTGCACGAGCACGTCGCCACCCCCCTGGAGCGGGCGGCCGGGATCCTGCTGCCGGTCTTCTTCGTCATCACCGGCCTGTCCGTCGACATCGGCGCGCTCGGCACCGGCGGACTGCTGTCGCTGGCGCTGGTCGTCGGCGCCGCCGTGGTCGGCAAGTTCGCCGGCGCGGCGATCCCGGCCCGGCTGTCGGGGATGAGCTGGCGGGAGGCCGGCGCCTTCGGCGCGCTGATGAACACCCGCGGCCTGACGGAGATCGTCATCCTCGACATCGGGCGCGAACTCGGCCTCATCGACGCCGAGATGTTTACCATGATGGTGGTGATGGCCCTGCTGACCACCACCATGGCCGGGCCCCTGCTGCGCGTCCTGCGCGTCGGCCCCGCGGCGCCCGGGGCCACCGGCCCCCCGGCCGCCCCGGCTCCGGACCTGGCCGCCCACCTGGACGCCGTCGCCTCGGGCACCGGCCGCGTGCCGGAGACCAGGGGCCCCGCCTGATCCGTCGCGCGACCCACCGCGCGACCCGTTCCTCCAGCCAACCGCAACGGACCCCAAGGGGGATGCGCGTGACCACTACGGACCCCGAGGCCCTGCACCGGGCGAAACCGGTCGAGGGAAGGACCCTGCGCGACGTGTGCGGGCACTTCGTCACCGGCGTCACCGTCATCACCGCGGGACGGGGGGAGACGGCGGCCGGTACCACGGTCAACTCGTTCACGTCCGTCTCGCTCGAACCGCCGCTGGTGCTGTTCTGCCTGCACAACGAGTCGCGGCTGCGCCCGGTCGTGCAGGGCGGCGGCGCCTATGTCGTCAACTTCCTCTCCAGCCACCAGGAAAAGCTGGCCCGCGCCTTCGCGGGCAAGTCCACCGCCGCCATCACGGACGTGGCCCACCACGCCTCCGTGACGGGGGTGCCCGTGCTCAGCGAGGCGCTGGCGTTCCTGTCCTGCCGGCTCGTCAACGCCTTCGACGGCGGCGACCACACCATCTTCGTCGGCGAGGTCGTCGAACTGGGCGTCCCGCGGCAGGCCCAGGAGCCGCTGATCTTCTTCCGCGGCTTCCTCGGCGCGCTGGAGGAGGAGCCGCGCGGCGTCCACCCGATCTTCGACGGCTGACCCCGGCCGCCGCCGGCCCCAGTGCCGCGCCGGCCGGGGCCCGCCCCGTCGCGGCGCGCCCGGACGTCGTCCCCGGGGAACGAGAGCGATCCGGCGCCCTGGCGACCGCCCGCACCGCACGCCGCTCCTCGACGGGCACACCCTGACCGACGCGGCACCAGACCATCCACGACCCAGGGGGTACATGTGACCGCAGCGGACACCCAGGCGCCACAGCAGGCGCGGCCCGTCGCGGGCCGCACGCTCCGCGACGTGTGCGGACTCTTCGTCACCGGTGTGACCGTGATCACCAGCGGAACCGGGGAGGCGGCGGCCGGTACCACGGTCAACTCGTTCACGTCCGTCTCGCTCGAACCGCCGCTGGTGCTGTTCTGCCTGCACAACGAGTCGCGGCTGCGCTCGGTGGTGGAGACCACCGGCGCCTACGCCGTCAACTTCCTCGCCAGCCACCAGGAGAAGACGGCCCTCGCCTTCGCGGGCAAGTCCACCGCCGCCATCACGGACGTGGCCCACCACGCGTCGGTGACGGGGGTGCCGGTGCTCAGCGACGCCTTGGCGTTCCTGTCCTGCCGGCTCGTCAACGCCTTCGACGGCGGTGACCACACCATCTTCGTCGGTGAGGTGCTCGAACTCGGCGTGCCACGTCAGTCGCAGGAGCCGCTGATCTTCTTCCGCGGCTTCCTCGGCGCTCTGGAGGAGGAGCCGCGCGGTGTTCACCCGATCTTCGACGGCTGACCGGACCGTTCTCGTCACCGGGGCGACCGGCACGGTGGGGCGCGCCCTCGTGGCGTCCCTGCTGGCCGCCGGCGCCCCGGTCCGGGCCGTGACCCGCGACCCGCTGACCGCGCGGCTGCCGGGCCGGGCCGAGATCGTCGCCGGCGACCCCAACACGCCGGACACGCTGGCCGACGCCCTCGACGGCGTCGCCGCCGTCTTCGTCAACCCGGCCGCCGCCGGTGAGTTCACCGGCCGGCTGCTGGCCCTGGCCCGCGCGCGGGGAGTGCGCCGCGCCGTGCTGCTGTCCTCGGCGGCGGTCCGCGACGAGGCCGCCCAGGACGCCGATCCGCTGGTGTTCTGGCACCGGCTGCTGGAGGAGACGGTCACCGCCTCCGGCCTGGGGTGGACGATCCTGCGGTCCTCCGAGTTCGCCGCCAACGCGCTGACGGCGTGGGGGCCCGGCATCCGCGCCGCGGGCGTGGTCCGCGAGACCCACGCCATGGCCGCCGCGGCACCCGTCCACGAGCGGGACGTCGCGGACGTGGCCGCCCGGCTGCTGCTCTCCGGCGAGCATACGGGACGGACGCTCACGGTGACCGGGCCCGAGTCCCTCACCCGCCGCCGCATGGTCCGTGTCGTCGCCCAGGCGATCGGGCGGCCCGTCCGGTTCGAGCGGATCCCGCGCGAACAGGCCGTCCGGCACCTGATGGCCGTGCGTCACCTGCCCGAGGGCATCGCGGAGTCGGTGCTGCGCCTCCAGGAAGAGGCGGTCGGCCGGCCCGCGTTCGTCACCTCCGAGGCGGAACGGATCACCGGCCGCCCGGCGCTGACGTTCGCCCGGTGGGCGGCCGACCACGCCGCCGACTTCGCCCGCGTTCCCGCGCAGGCCCCCTCGCCCGCGCCGGTGTCCCTGACCGTTCCCGACCGCCCCACCGTGGGCAGTGGAAGGTAGCACCCGATGCAGCTCGAAAGCCTGGACCCCGCGACGCCGTTGCCGGTCCAGCTCCAGGAGAAGACCGGCCCCGTGGTGCTGGTGAACACCTTCGTCGTGCCCGAGGGAAAGATGGACGAGGTCATCGCGGCCTTCCGGGCCGACGCCGCGTTGCTCAGGAGCCGGCCCGGCTTCCTGTCGGCGCAGATCCACCGGGGCACGGCCGGCAGCAACCTGCTGCTGAACGTGGCGGTGTGGGAGTCCACCGAGGCGCTGGCCGACACCCTCGCCGATCCCGCGTTCCAGCGCGGGGCCCACCGGTTCCCTGAGGGGGTGCGCGTCCTGCCGCATGTCTACGAGCGGATCGCGGTGCCCGGCGTCTGCGTGGCCTGAGCGACGGACGTCATACCGGCGTCCGGACGTCCGGTGATCACACAGAATTCTCCGGACAGTTAGTTCCAGGGTCTCCTGTGCTGGCGTTGTGTCCAACTAGACTGCGTCTACCGCTCGTTGAGCGCAGCACGACCACAGCACCATGCCCGCGCACCCAATGACGCCGTGCGTGTGGTTGCCCCCGCACGCGTTGTCGTTCCGCTGTGCCGGGCCTGCGAACCACCGGATGGGCGCGACCCCGGGAATCTGACGTTCCGGATAGCACGTTACGCGGGGATGTCCCCACCGTGCAATACCTCCCGGTCGGCTTCGGGCACGGCTTTCCGCCGGGCAGTGTCCCTTTGGCATGCCCTGGCGGCGGACGGCGACGTCCCGCACTGTGAACGAAAGGACTGATCCGTGACGTTCGCTGCCGCCGCGGTCCCCCCGATCGCGCACCATGAGCTGCTGGTACTGCTCACCCAGGTCGGCGTCCTGCTCCTCCTCGCCATGCTGCTCGGCCGCCTGTCGGAGAGACTGGGCATGCCCGCCATCGTGGGCGAGCTGTCCGCCGGCGTCATCGTCGGCCCCTCCCTGATGTCCAACCTCTTCCCGGACCTGGGAGGCTGGCTCTTCCCGCAGGACCCGGGCCAGATGCACCTGCTCGACGCCCTCGGTCAGCTCGGCGTCATCCTGCTCGTCGGCTTCACCGGCATGCACCTGGACCTGAAACTCGTACGCCGCCAGGGCCGTCGCGCCGCCACGGTGAGCGCGGCCGGACTGGTCCTGCCGCTGGGCCTGGGCATCTGGCTCGGCTTCCTGCTGCCCGGCTCGCTCCGTGAGGACGGTGCCGACCAGGCCGTCTTCGCGTGCTTCGTCGGCGTCGCCATGTGCGTGAGCGCGATCCCGGTCATCGCCAGGACGCTGATGGACCTGAAGCTGATCCACCGCAACATCGGCCAGATGATCCTCGTGGCCGGCACCATCGACGACGCCGTCGGCTGGGTCCTGGTCTCCCTGGTGGCCGCGATGGCGACCGCCTCCGGCCTCAGCGGCGGGGACGTCGCCACCGCGCTCGGCCACCTCGCCATCGTGCTCCTGGTGACGCTCACCGCCGGCCGGATCATCGTCCGCCGCGCCATGCAGTGGGCCATCCGCTCCGGCGTGCGCGGGCTGCCCATCGTGACCGCCGTCGTGCTGACCATCCTGGCCGCGGCCGGCACGCACGCCCTGGAACTGGAGGCCGTCTTCGGCGCCTTCCTGTGTGGCATCCTCATCGGCTCCGCCAAGGACGTGGACGTCAAGCCCCTGGAGCCCCTCAACACCACCGTGGTCACCGTGCTGGCCCCGCTCTTCTTCGCCACCGCCGGTCTGCGCATGGACCTCACGGCGCTCGGCGATCCGGAGATCGCCCTGTGGGCGCTGGCGGTGGTCGCGATCGCCGTCATCGGCAAGTTCGTCGGAGCCTTCATCGGCGGCATGTTCAGCAAGATGGACAAATGGGAGTCCCTCGCCCTCGGCGCCGGGATGAACGCCCGTGGCGTGATCGAAGTCATCATCGCCATGATCGGCGTACGTCTCGGGCTTCTCACCGTCGAGATGTACAGCATCATCGTGCTCGTCGCGGTGCTCACCTCCGTCATGGCCCCGCCGCTGCTGCGGCTGGCCATGTCCCGGGTGGAGCACACCGCGGAGGAGGATCTGCGTGAGCTGAGGGTGCTGGAGCTCCAGGGCATGTCGTCCGACAAGGACCCCACCGCGTAACACCCAGTGGAAGGACGTCACATGTCCGCGACCGAGCGCACCGCTCACCGCCGGGAACCGGCGGCGACCAACCTCGACCAGCCGCAGCTCTCGGTGGTCGCGATCTTCGTGACGGGCCCCGGCACCGTCCAGCGGGCCGGGGAGGCTCCCCGGCGTGAGACGGCACCACCTCAGCAGATCGCCTGGACCGCCGAACAGCAGGCGGAGTACCAGGCGATCCTGACCCAGGTGCGGGACCGGTTCGCCCAGCCGGGCCGGAACCGCTTCCTGGCCCGCGACGGCCGCGCCGGGGTGCTTCCGCTCACGGCCGCCTGACGGCCGCCACCGCCCGGCCCCGAGGGAGTCCCCCCTTCGGGGCCGGGTCATGCGGCCCGTTCCTAGCGGGCGTCCGCCGGGTCCCGGTCCTCCTCGTCCGCCGCCGGGTCCTCGGCCAGGCGGACGCGGGAGAGCTTGTCGGGATTGGTGACGGCGTACACCTCGCGGACCTGGTCCCCTTCAGGGGTCAGGTCCATCACGACCACCGCGTAGGGCGAGTCGCCGGAGAACACCACGGCCGACTGGTCCCCGTTGACGTGCATGTAGCGCACGTCGAAGTTCTTCGGCGGCCGGGAGGCGTACCCCGCCATCAGGCGGGCCACCTTCGCGCGGCCCTTCACCGGCCGCAGCCCCGCCGAACGGGTCTTGCCGCCGCCGTCCGTCCAGAACGTGACCTCCGGCGCCAGCATCTGCATCAGCGCCGCGATGTCACCGCCCAGCGCGGCCTCCACGAACCGCTCGGTGATCCGCCGCTGGAGATCCGGGTCGGCCTGGTAGCGGGGCCGCCGGGCCTGGACGTGCTCCCGCGCCCGGTGCGCGAGCTGCCGCACCGCCGAGGGCGTGCGGCCGAGGATCTCCGCGATCTCCGTGTGCGCGTACCCGAACACCTCGTGCAGCACGAACACCGCCCGCTCCAGCGGCGTCAGCGTCTCCAGCACCACCAGCAGCGCCATCGACACCGACTCGGTGCGCACGGCCTGCTCGGCGGCGTCGTCGGCGTCGGAGGCGTCGGTGATCAGCGGCTCGGGCAGCCACGGGCCGACGTAGGTCTCGCGGCGGCGGCTGATCGTCGCCTGGCGCGCCAGCGCGTGGTTGACGGCGATGCGGATCAGGTAGGCGCGGGGATTGCCGATCTCCGGCGCCGTGGACTGCCCCGACTTGCGGGCCCAGGACAGCCAGGTCTCCTGGAGGACGTCCTCGGTGTCCGCGACGCTGCCCAGCATGTTGTAGACGATGGAGAACAGCAGTTCACGGTGGCCGACGAACACGCTGGTCGCGGTCTCGACGGACGGATCGGCCGGGTCTGCTGCCGGTGTGTCGGACATGGTGTGCCTCCCCTGTGACGTGCTCCGCAGATGAGAGGGCCACCGGACACCCGGATGTGACATCGCGACGGCGGATCGCGGGAAATGTGGCCTGCGTCTCACCCCGGGCCGCCGATGTCACATCCACGACGTCAGCTTCCTCTTGGCAGGAGGGAGCCGAGCGTGAGTATGCGGACCGCCAACTGTGAACGGTCCCCGTACACCCGCGGGTTCCGCCGCCGCAGAACCGATGAACCGATGTCCACAGAAGGGACAGCGCGCATGATGGCTGACGCGCAGCAGGACCACATCAACTTCGACGTCATGTTCGCGACGCACAACGCCTTCCGTCGCGACCTGGAGCGCCTGGAGGCCGCCGCCGTCGCGGGCAAGACCGACACCCCCGAAGTCCGCGCCGGCTGGGAGAACTTCAAGCACCAGCTCCACATCCACCACACCGTCGAGGACGAGCGCCTGTGGCCGACGGTCCAGAGCAAGGTGGGCGACAAGCCCGAACCCAACGAGCTGCTGCGGGAGATGGAGGCCGAGCACGGCCAGCTCGACCCCGTCCTCACCGCCGTCGACCAGGCGCTGGCGACCAAGTCCCCCGACCTCATCGACAGGATCAAGGAACTCGGGGCCGTGCTCGGCGACCACATGAAGCACGAGGAGGAGGCGGCGCTCCCGCTCATCCAGGAGACGTGCACCAACGCCGACTGGAAGAACTTCGCGGCGGGCATGGCCCGCGCCCAGGGGATCAAGGGCGCCGCGGTCTACATCCCGTGGATCCTCGACAGCATCTCGCCGGCCGAGCGCCAGAAGTTCCTGGTCAACATGCCCCCGCCCGCCCGCGCTCTCAACAAGCTCTTCTGGGAGTCCCGTTACCACAAGAAGCAGCTCTGGAAGTTCTGACCGGAGCCGGTGCCGGAGCCGCCACCGATACCGACACCGGCACCCCACGGATCCCACCACTGAGCCTGCGGGGCGCGTTCACGTAATACCGGCCCCGTCGTGTCCCCGGATACCTTGTCCCCACCGGGGGCCGGCGCGGGCCGGACGGCCGTACCCACCCCATGCGACAAGGAGCAGTGACCCGCGGATGACCACGCCCACTCTCGACGCCTCGCCCGGTGTACGACACATCACCCTCGACGCCGGGAGCGTGACCCTCTCCGGCCTCCTCATCGAGCCCGACGGCCCGCCCCGCGCGACCGTCGTCGCCCTGCACGGCGGCGGCATGAGCGCCGGCTACTTCGACGGCCAGGCCCACCCCAGCACCTCCCTCCTCGCCCTCGGCGCGAGCCTCGGCTACACCGTCCTCGCCGTGGACCGCCCCGGCTACGGCCACTCCGCCGCCCAGCTCCCGGAGGGCGCCACCCTCGCCGAGCAGTCCGCGGTGCTGCACGCCGCCCTGGACGACTTCGCCGCCCGGTACGACACCGGCGCCGGGCTGTTCGTCCTGGCCCACTCCTACGGCGGCAAGCTCGCGCTGACGGCCGCCGCCGACGACGCCGACGACCGCTGGCTCGGCATCGACATCTCCGGCTGCGGCCACCGCTACGCCGCCCGCCTGGACCAGCTCCCCACCGACCGGCGCCACCCCGGCCACTGGACCCTCAACTGGGGCAAGCTCAGCCTCTACCCGCCCAACACCTTCCGCTTCAGCACCCACCTGGTGAAGCCCATGCCGCCCCGCGAGCGGCAGGAAGTCGCCCGCTGGGCCGAGCTCTTCCCCGGCGTCGCCGCCCGCGTCCGCGTCCCGGTCCGGCTCACCTTCGCCGAGCACGAGACCTGGTGGCACCACGACGAGGAGACCGTCGCCGACCTCACCGCCCGGCTCGCCGCCCCCCGCGTCCTCGTCGACCGCCAGCCGGACACCGGCCACAACATCAGCCTCGGCTGGGCCGCCCGCGCCTACCACCTGCGCGCCCTGGGCTTCCTGGAGGAGTGCATCGCCCAGCGCGAGTCGGCCGTTCCCGTCCCCGCCCGGGTGTGACCGAAAGCGCCATGAAGAAGATCCTCACCACCACGTTCCGCTCCCTGTCCGTCCGCAACTTCCGGCTCTTCGCGGGCGGACAGGTCGTCTCCGTCGCGGGCACCTGGATGATGGTCGTCTCCCAGGACTGGCTCGTGCTCGGCATGACCGACGACTCGGGAACGGCACTGGGCCTGGTGACGGCACTCCAGTTCACCCCGCTGCTCCTGCTGACGCTCTACGGCGGGAAGCTCGCGGACCGGTACGACAAGCGGCTGCTGCTCACCGTCGCCAACGTGGTTTCCGGCGTCCTCGCCCTCGCGCTGGGCCTGCTGGTGGTCGCCGGTGCGGTCGAGCTCTGGCACGTCTACCTCTTCGCCCTCGGGCTGGGCACCGTCAACGCCGTCGAGGTGCCCACCCGCATGGCGTTCGTCAGCGAGATGGTCGGCGCCGACCTCCTGCCCAACGCGTCGGCGCTGTCCGCGGCGTACTTCAACGTCGCCCGCGTCGTCGGCCCCGCGATCGCCGGCCTCCTCATCACCGCCTGGGGCACGGGCCCGGTGATGCTGATCAACGCCGTCAGCTACCTCGCCACGGTGACCGGCCTGCGGATGATGCGCACCGAGGAACTGCTGCGCGACGGCCGCGCCGCCGCCCGCGCCGGCGTCGTCGACGGCCTGCGCTACATGCGCGGCCGACCCGACCTGATGCTGCCGATCTCGCTCGTCGCCGTGATCGGCCTGTTCGGCCTCAACTTCCAGCTCACCGTGCCGCTCCTCGCCAAGACGGTCTTCGACGCCGACGCCACCTCCTTCGGCCTGCTGACCACCTCCCTGGCCGCCG
>NZ_JBPQTQ010000035.1:0-44736 GCF_051386415.1 Streptomyces sp. URMC 129 | reverse complement strand
CCACCCCCCTCCCCACACCCAGCGGTTCGCGACCACCGACCGCGGCCCTGTAAGGTGTCCGGCGGAGGATTCGCCTAGAGGCCTAGGGCGCACGCTTGGAAAGCGTGTTGGGTTCACACCCTCACGAGTTCGAATCTCGTATCCTCCGCCCAGCTCTCACCGGGCTGACCGAAGGCCCCCGCCGCCATCCACGGCCGGGGCCTTCGGTGTGTGTAGTTGCAGTTTCAGTTGCAGTCGCCTCGATCAGGCGGCGGGCGGCTCGCCCTCCGCAGCCCGGAGCAGGCCGCCGATCTTGTCGGCCGTGTCCTTGAGCACCCGTCCGGTCAGATGCTGGTAGCGGCGGCGCATGCGGGCGGATTTGCCGGGCTCCCAGCCCATGATCGCGTCGATGATCCGTGCCCGGCCACCCGACCGTGGTGCTGGGCGCGTCGGCGGCCGAACGGCTCGGGATCACGCGGACCGGCCTGGAAACTCAGGTGGTCATCGTTGATGAGAGGTTCACCGTGATCGGCATCCTCGAACCACTGCCGCCGGCCCCGGAGCTGGACGACGCGGCGCTGGTCGGCTGGCCCGTGGCCTCCGAACTCCTCGGCTTCGACGGCCACCCGGCCACCGTCTACACCCGGTCCGAGGAGTCCGAGGTGGAGGCGGTCGGCACGGTACTGGCAGGCACCGCCAACCCGGAGGCGCCCAACAAGGTGCAGGTAACCCGCCCGACCGCGGCGCTGGCCGCTTCCTGACAGCCGCGGGCCGCCGCCGGGCCACGAGGGCGTGCGGCGGTCGGCGGTGCGGGTCAGGCACTGCCCAGGTACGGTCGGCGTCTGTGCGCGGCGGTCGGGCTCAGCCGTTCGCACCGCTGGTGCGATCCGGCGGCTTGGGATCGGCGCGTGCCTCCGCGAGGGAGGCCAGTCGGCCGCGGGAGGTGGCGTGGGCGGTTGGTGGAACCTCCGAACACCTGGTCCCCGCACCGGCCGGGGGGCGCAACCTCGAACAGGACAGCGACGCCCGGCTGCGGGCCGGTCACACACGGCTCGCAGAAGAGCCCGTATCCCGGACCTCCCGCCACAGGCCCCGGGGCGGCCGAATGCGCCCAGTCTCTGCGGCAGCTCGACGCCACCGGAACGGGTACCGCCGAGGGGCCCGCTCGCGCAGCTCACGTCCGTGAACGGTCGAGGGTCTTTGCCGGAGGGCGTCTGCCTAACCGCCTCTTGGATTTCCTCACGAACAAGGTGAGTTGTTCCTGGTCGCCGTGTCCGGCCGGTGAATGGGATGTTGGGGGAGGCTCCGGTGCCCCGGGGCACAGCCCGGTGCCGGACCGGCAGGTGCTGTGCGGGATTCTGTACGTGCTCCGCAAGGCATCCAAGGGGAATACCCGGCCAGGGAGTTGGCCTCCGGGCCGGGCATGACGTGCCGGCGGCGGCTGCGGGACCGGAACGGGGCAGGGGTGCGGGACCGCCTGCACCATGCGCCGTGGCGGAGCTGAACGCCGCTTTCCGGCCGGACCGGTCCCGTCGTGTGATCGCCCCCGGCCAGGTGCGGGCGCCAACGGCGGGCAGCGGACGGGCCGTCGCCGGTCGACCGGGGCGTGTCGCTGTCCGCGCGTCAGCCGCGCATGCTGTCCCGCGAAGTCCGGGCCGGCCAGTGGCGCTTGGCGCGGCCGGGATGTCGATGACCCGGCTGACGTACCGGATCCGGGAGCAAGCACTTGAGTTGAGCGACGGGGGGCCCGGGCGCTCGGGGCAACCGCCGTGCGCTCTGGATGATCGACCCCAAGGGGTCAGTGATCGTGGGCGGTCAGCTCATCGGCCAGCAGGTCCATCAGGAGCCCGTCGTGCCAGCTGCCGTCCGGTCCGCGTTCGTAGTCGCGCATGATGCCGACTGGGCGGAAGCCGACCTTGGTGTAGCAGCGGATGGCGGCGGCGTTGTCCGCCGCCGGATCGATCACCAGGCGGTGGAAGCGGTGATCGGCGATGAGGTGCCGGGCCAGGGTGCGGACGGCGTCGGTGCCCAGGCCCCGCCCGTGCACCGCCGGGTCCAGATAGAGGTCGATGTTCGCGTGCCGGTAGTCCGGATCGGTTTCGGCGCCCCACTGGATGGCACCGACCGTGCGGCTGTCCCACTCGATGACCAGCGTGCTGACCCCGGGATCGGCGAGGTCGCCGGCGACCTCGGCGGCGAGATCCGTGTCGCCGCGCCAGCGCGCGTACACCTCCGGCGTCGCCCGGATGGCGGCCAGCGCCGGAACGTCGGAGGGCACGGCGGTCCGGAGAGTCACCTCGGCGCCGCACAGAATCGTCTCCATGGACCGGAGGCTAACTGATCGGTGCCAGGGGTTCCGCTGCGCACACGGGACGAGGGCGTCCGACGTGAGGGTGTGAGGACAGAGTTGGACGCTGTCGCCACCGCGCTCCAGGTGAAGACCGACGACCTGCTGAAGGACTCACCGCAACTCGCCCCGTGGCGGCCAGCAGTGGGGATCACCCGGGCGCCGACCGTGCGACGCCCGGTGCCCCGTCAGGGTGGCACCTCCCCAGCGGCGGCAGGACGATCAGAATCTCCGTCAGTGGTCCACGTGAACTCGGCGAACGCGCTGAGCACCGCGTGACGCAGACCACGATCCAGTCACGAGCGGGACGCGGTGCCTTCCCCATGGTCCTGGCATGCTGGGGCGGGTGAGCGAGGGGGAGCGTGAGGGGCTCGGCGGCGAGGGGGCGCCCCGGCGGAAGCGTCGGCACGGCATAGCCGTTGCGGTGTCGTGCGCAGCCACCGCCCTGGCCGTGGCGCATGTGCTCTGGCCTGGCCTCGCGATCGATTCGATCACGGTGTTGCTGCTCCTGGTCGCGATCGTTCCCTGGCTGGGTGGCGTGTTCGACAGCATCGAGCTTCCCGGCGGCCCCCGGTTCGAGTACCGGCGGCTGGAGAACCGCATCGAAGCGGCGGAAGAACGGACCACGCGTCTGGATCAGGAGATGGACGACGCAGCCGCAACCGCTCGTGTTGCCCTGGCCGCGGCCGGCACCGACTGGGCTGGAAACCGTGCGGACGTCCCGGCAGCGCAGGCGGCGATGGAGCGTCTCGCGGCCGAGTACACACAGTTGCGGGACACCGTGCCCAGCGGCCAGGCACGCACCGCCCAACAGGAACGGATCTTCGCCGAGTTGCTCAAAGTGACCTCGGCCCTCCCGTCCCTGGACGTCCCGGCCATGCTGGCATCCCAGGATCCCGGCACACGCCTGGCCGTCTTCGCCCGCCTGTACGCCCTCCCGGACACGAGAGCGTTCGGCCCGCTCGTCGATGCCGTTCTGCGTGAGCAACTGCCCTTCCTCAGGTACTGGGGCCTCAACGTCCTCGGACGTGCCGTCGATGAGCTGGGGTCGGACCAGGTACCCATGGGCGTCGTACGCAGACTGCACGCTCTCCTCCCCCAGTTGCCGACGGGCAGCGACCGCGCCCGCTCCCTCCGGCGCGTCCTGGCCAAGCTCACCACGGACTGAGCGACACGCTCCCCGACAGCCGACCACGGGATCGCGGTACCGATGCTGTCTCGGCGGGTGCAAGCGCAGCCCAGGGGGCAGCCAGGAGGAAGTCGCCAGTCGCGGTTCCAGTTGGGTTCGCCCGCGTTCGGCCCCGTCCGCGGTTCGCCGTCCAGGCAGCTCCCCCACGGGCCAGAACACAGGCGACCGCCCCCCGGACACTCCCTACGGACAGTCGGCAAGCGTATTGGGTGCGCACCCGACCTCACGAGTTCGAATCTCGTACCCTCCGCCCGGCTCTCACCGGGCTGGCCGATGGCCCCGCCGCCATCCACGGCCGGGGCCTTCGTTGTCCGTCTCAGTCGGGCTCGGTGTCCCGGAGCGCGTCCCCGAGCCTTGCGCTCGCGCCGCGAGTGCCGCGGGTGCCGCGGGCCGTGCGCGTGCGTCGGCGGGAGCCGGGGGGCCCGGCGCGGTGGCCCAACGGGGCTGTCGTGGGGTTTGGAGGGGCGGCGTGTTCCCGGGCCGCCCGGGGGGATATGTCGCAGGTCAGAGCCGCGCGGGCGCCGCGTCGCTCGCCACGCGGTGGTGGTGGTCAGGGCCCGTGCCGAAGAGGGACACGGATGACCGTCGCGAACGGAGACACCCAGGCGCATACTGGTCTCAATGACAACGTCAGCTGCGCCGAAGCGCTACTTGCCCACCAGCCCCTTCAAGGCCCCGGTCACACTGCCTCCCGAGCAGTTCGCCGTGGGCGACCAGGTCACACACGACGTGTACGGCCTGGGCCGGGTCATCGGCCTCGAGGACGGAATCGCGGTGCTCGTCGATTTCGGTTCGCTGCGAGAGCGGATCCTGAGTCCGTACGCCAAGATGACCAAGCTGTAGGACCGCTGCTCCGCTCACGACCCTGTAACGGATTGGAAGACCTCTCATCGACCTGACCTCCCTGTTCTCCGCTCCGGAAAGGACGCCCCGCTATGCCGCCGCGGCGTCGCTGCCTCCGACGGACACCCCTTTCCAGGCCCCGGACTTCGGGGAGAACGAGACCTTCCTGACCGAGGATGCGCAGGCGTCCGGCTCGGACACGGGTACGGCTCGACGCAAGGCGCGCTAGCGGCGACAGCCGGTCACGGGCCGTCCCGGTCTCCGGCCCGTTCAGGCAGGCCCCGGGGCGGGCCCCGCCGTGACGCTCGGGGGGTTCGAAGCCCGGATCCTCCGTCCGGCTCTCACCGGACCGAACGAGGGCCCCGGCCGCCATCCACGGCCGGGGCCCTCGTCGTGCGGCTTCCCACCGGCGGCCGAGGCCCCGGGATCAAGGGCTCGCGGCGGCGGGCAGGGGCGCGTGTCCACGAGGCGGAGGGGGCCGGTACGAGGCCGTCCGCTACCAGGCCGGCCAGGACCGCTTCGCCGAGGGCCTGGACGGCAGACCTGCTGGCCGGACCTCTTCCCGCCGTGCGCTACCAGCCGGCCCGGCCACCTACCTGGCCTGGCCGGACTGCCGAGCCCTGGGCCTGGGGACGACCCGGCCGCCGTCCTCCTTGGCCGCGCCTTCCCGGGCGGCTTCCAGCACCTGCCCTGGGGCAGCCGCGCTCGCCGACCTTTCGGCGGGAGTCGAACCGGCCCCGTCCGCAAAGGTCCGCAAAGGGTGCAGGACCGTCCACAGCGGACAACAAAAAGCGAAGGCAAGGAGGTTGCCCACTCCTTGCCACTCTCAACGTATAGCGCACTGGGGGGCTTGCGGCAAGGCCCCGGTCGTGCCGCAGAATCGGCGGCCGAGGCCGGAACCTGGGGAAATCAGGGATTCGTGACGTACGTGCGCCTTTGCCTGCGTCTGCGTCGCGCCGAGCGGTCGACCGGCCGACCGGCCGACCGGCCGAAGAAGCAATTCTCGTGGGAATGGGGGGCATTCGTGATCGACGTGATCATTGCCGGGGCGGGGCCGACCGGCTTGATGCTGGCCGGCGAGTTGCGGCTGCACGGTGTGCGCGTGCTGGTGCTGGAGAAGGAGGCGGAGCCGACCGGGCAGTCCCGCGCGCTCGGCCTGCACGCGCGCAGTGTCGAGGTGATGGACCAGCGCGGCCTGCTGGGGCGGTTCCTTGCGCTCGGCCAGCAGTACGCCGTCGGCGGCTTCTTCGCCGGTATCGACAAGCCGTGGCCCGACCGGCTGGACACGGCGCACGCGTACGTTCTCGGTATCCCGCAGAGCGTCACCGAGCGTCTGCTGACCGAGCACGCCGCCGGGCTCGGCGCCGAGATCCGGCGCGGTTGCGCACTGGTCGGGCTCAGCCAGGACGACCACGGGGTGACCGCCGAACTGGCCGACGGCACGCGGCTGCGCTCGCGCTACCTCGTCGGCTGCGACGGCGGGCGCAGCACGGTGCGCAAGCTGCTCGGTGTCGGCTTTCCCGGGGAGCCGACCCGGGTCGAGACGCTGCTGGGCGAGATGAAGGTGGCCGTGCCGCCGGAGACGCTGACCGCCGTGGTGGCCGAAGTCCGCAGGACGCAGAAGCTGTTCGGCGCCATACCCCTCGGGGACGGGCTGTACCGCGTCATCGTGCCCGCCGAGGGGGTGGCCCGGGACCGCACGGTCCCGCCGACCCTGGAGGAGTTCAAGCGGCGGTTGCGGGCGATCGGCGGCACCGACTTCGGCGTGCACTCGCCGCGCTGGCTGTCCCGTTTCGGGGACGCCACCCGGCTGGCCGAGCGCTACCGGACCGGCCGGGTGCTGCTGGCCGGCGACGCCGCGCACATCCACCCGCCGACCGGCGGGATGGGCCTCAACCTCGGCGTCCAGGACGCGTTCAACCTCGGCTGGAAACTGGCCGCCGCCGTCAACGGCTGGGCGCCGCAAGGGCTGTTGGACAGCTACCACACCGAACGGCACCCGGTGGCCGCCGCCGTGCTCGACAACGCCCGCGCGCAGATGCAGTTGCTGTCCCCCGAGCCGGGTGCCCGGTCGGTGCGCCGACTGGTCGCGGAACTGATGGACTTCGAGGAGGTGAACCGGTATCTGATCGAGAAGATCAGCGCCATCGCGGTTCGTTACGACTTCGGCGAGGGACATGAACTGCTCGGCCGGCGGTTGCGGGACGTGGGGCTGAAGCGGGGTCGCCTCTACGGGCTGATGCACGACGGCCGCGGGCTGCTGCTCGACCAGACCGGCCGGCTCTCGGTCGCGGGCTGGGCGGATCGGATCGACCACGTCGTCGACACCAGCGAGGAACTCGACGTCCCCGCCGCGCTGTTGCGACCGGACGGCCATGTGGCATGGGTCGGCGAGGACCAGCGTGACCTGCTCAGCCACCTGCCCACGTGGTTCGGCGCTGCCACCGGCTGATCCCCCGGCCGCGGTTCGGCACACGGCGGGACCTGTCCCCGGCCGGAGGTGGGCGGGGGTCCGGCGCCGTCACCGGTGTCGAGGCTCAGCGTGCCGCGACCGTGGACGATGTGACGATGTGCGGACCGCCGCTCACTCACCGGGCTGGACGAAGGCCCGGCCGCCGTCCACGGCCGGGCCTTCGTTCACGGTGAGCGGGGTCACCAGCCGTGGGTGGAGAAGGGGGCGCCCTTCAGGTAGTGGGTGATGCCGAGGGCGTTGTAGCGGACGGTGTGGGCGGGGAGTTGGTCGGCGGGGTGCCAGGAGATGCCCGCGCACTTGTGGGGTTCGGCGTTGACCGGTTCGCCGTGCCAGTGGGCGGTGGCGAAGAACCAGCCGACGCGGGCCTGGCCTTCGGGGTTGCGGTAGTGCATGACGTGGACCGGGCGGAGGGCGGCCGGGTCGATGTCCACGGCGATCTCCTCGCGGGCCTCGCGGACCGCCGCCTCGGTCACGTTCTCGCCGGGATCGACCTTGCCGCTGGGCAGGTTGAGCCGGCCGTCCGCGTAGCCGGTGTGGGCGCGTTCGGCCAGCAGGATACGGCCCTCGCGCTCCAGGATGATCATGACGTCGACGTAGGTGTGCGGTGGCATGGAGCGGACCCTAGCCGTTGACCGCCGGTCTGCCGGCCGAGGGACACGTCTCGCTCGTGTGCCGTCGCGTGGTCGGTGGGCCGCGGCTTGTTCCGGCACGGTTCCCTCGTTCGGGCTAATTCTGCGACTTTTTCCCTCGCGGATCGGTCGCCGTCCGGATAGTGAAAGACGTCAACGGGATCCGGGAACCGGAATCCGGGAACCGCGCACCGGCCCGGGGCTTCCGGCCGCGCCCCTGCCGTGCCGCGCGGCACAAAAGAGAGAGGTGGCTGGTCCATGCGCACCGAGGCGATCGACCGGGTCAGGCTCGTTTTCTCCTTGCTCGACGCCGACGGGAACGGATCTCTGGAGGCCGGCGACTTCACGTTGATGGGCAGTCGCGTCGTCGAGGCGGCACCGGATTCCGACGACGCCGCCAAGCAGGCGATGCTGGCCGCCTTCCGCCGGTACTGGACGACCGTGGCCGCCGAGCTGGACGCCGACGGCGACGGCAGGGTCACCCTCGACGAATTCGTCGCCTGCGTCCTGTCCCCGGAGCGTTTCGGCGAAACGATCGGCGACTTCGCGGAGTCGCTCGCCGCGCTCGGGGACGCGGACGGCGACGGGCTCATCGACCGTCCCGCCTTTGTGGCCCTGATGACAGCGATCGGCTTCGAACGCGCCAATATCGACGCGCTTTTCGACGCCTTCGGCCCGTCCGGCGCCGACCAGATCGGGGTGGCGACCTGGGCCACCGGGATCAGGGACTACTACAGCCCGGAGAAGGCCGGAATTCCGGGCGACCGCCTCGTCGGGGGCCCGGCCGTCTGAGATCGCGTTCCGACGACGAAGGAGCATGGTGAAACCGGTCATCGGACTCGCTGTCGGCCGAGGAACGGGAACGGACATCGCGGCCGTCTTCGAACGGGTTCTGGGCGGGCTCGCCCAGATGTACGCCGCCGGAATCGACATCGTGCGGTCCCCGCGGATCTATCAGTCGTACGTGTCGCTGAAGGCAGAAGGCGGCGGTGCCGAGCGGATCCGCGGGATCACGCGGGAGGACGCCGAGCACTACGAGCGGTTCTGCCGGACGCAGGCGGGCCTCGGCACCCCGGCGATCTTCCGTACGGCGATCAACGCCCAGTCCCTGTACCTCGTCCGGCAGCGCCTCCAGGCGGTCAAGGTCGACGTTCTCGCCGCCGGTGGCACGTCGTTGCTGCTGGTCCGGGACGAGGCCCAGGGCTTCTACACCGGCGAGAACCACCACTCCCCCGGCCTGGTCACCCGCACCATGTCGTTCAGCCGGGAGATCACCGAGAAGGTCGTCGCATTCGCGCTCCGGCAGGCGCGGGAGGAGTGGCCCGACGGTGAGATCGGCCCGGTCCTCATGGCCTACAAGTTCCACTTGCTGGACGGCGCACTCGACGCGTGGGTGGCGGAGATCTCCGCCCGGCACGGGGTGGAGATCCGGTTGTTCCAGCCGGACACGGTGAACCGCGATCTCGTCGCGCACGGTCCGGCCCCGCGCACCGTGCTCATCGCCGGGAACGAGTGGGCCGACATCATGCACGTGATCCTGCTGGACCGGCTCTGCGGAGAGCGGCAGGAGAGCCGTTACACGGAGAACGTCCACCTCCACCCCGACGTGGCCGGCCTGGTCGAGTACCAGACGGTGCACGGTTCCGCCGACGACCTGGAGGGGACGGACACGGTCAATCCGCTGGCGACCGTGCGGGCCGCGGCGGCGATCGCGGAGCGGTACGCGGGCTGCGCAGGCGCCGTGCGGGCGGTGGAGCGGGCTCTCGCGACGGTGGGCGGCCGGGGCATCCTGACCCCGGACCTGGGCGGGCGGTCCTCCACCACCGCGGTGGTGGACGCGCTCCTCGACGCCGTGCGGCCCGGCCCGCAGCCGGGTCCGGAGCCGCGTGCGCGGGGCGGGTCGCCTGCCGTCGGTGCCATGCCGGTCGCCGGGGCATGACCGCCGGGGACGGTACCGCGCTGGTCGTCATCGATCTGCAGAACGACTTCTGCGCGGACGCCGAGGTGCTGGACACCGTGACGACCAACGCCGCGCGAGCCGTTGACCTGGCGCGGGGCTGTGGGGTGGAGGTCGTCTTCGTCCGGTTCCTCGGCGATGTCGCCTACCAGGGGCCGAGTTGGCGGAGCCGGGACCTGGCGCTGGGCAAGCGGCCGAAGTGCCGTGCGGGGTCGTGGGGAGCCGGGTTCCACAAGGTGTCGCCGGAGCCGGACGAACGGGTCTTCACGAAACGGGCGTGCTTCGACGCGTTCCTCGGCGACGGGTTCGAGCAGTACCTCGTCCAACGGGGCACCCGGCACCTGGTGTTCGCGGGTCTGTACACCGACGTGTGCGTGGACTCCACGGCGCGGACGGCGTTCCAGAAGGGCTTCCACATAACGGTGTTGCGGGACTGCACCAGGAGCCTGCATCTGCCGGACGAGGAGATCCTGCGGTTCATGAGCCTTGTGTACGGTGCGCGGGTCACGACCCACGAGCAGCTGACGTCGTGGGCGCGGTTCGCCCCCGGGGAGGACACGTGGTCGACATGGCGCGCCGGAACACCGGTGTGGAGGGCGGAGTCGGACTGACCGCGCTCATGGTCGCGGCGGCGCGGGCGATCGAGACCCACCGCCCCGACGCCCTGGCGCGGGACGTCTACGCCGAGCACTTCGTGCGCGCCGCGCGGGCGTCCGCGGGCTGGCCCGTTCACCCGCGCGAGGTGCCGGACGGGGACGCGAACCCGTTGTGGGGGCGCCTGGGGCGCTACTTCGGTCTGCGGACCAGGGTCCTCGACGACTTCCTCCTCCGGTCGGTCCGGGCCGGGATCCGCCAAGTCGTCGTGCTCGGGGCGGGGTTGGACGCACGGGCGTTCCGGCTGGGCTGGCCGTCCGGCTGCGTGGTCTTCGAGATCGACAGGGCGGAGGTGCTGGACTTCAAGCACCGGGTCCTCGGCGGGCTGTCCGCCGCCCCGAGGGCGACGCGTGTGCCCGTGGCGGCGGATCTGGCCGCCGACTGGGCCGGGGCGCTGACCGGCGCCGGCTTCGCCCCGGACGCCCCGACGGCCTGGCTGGCCGAGGGGCTGCTGCTCTATCTCCCCCGTGCCGCCGAGGGACGCCTCATCGACGTCGTGGACCGGTTGAGTGCGGGGGGCAGCGCTTTCGCGTTCGAGGTGAAGCTCGGCGCCAGGTCGCCGGAAGTCCGCGAGGACCCGATCTACTCCGCGACGCGACGCCAGCTCGGCATCGACCTGCACGCCCTGTTCGACGGCGACCCGCGGCCCGACTCCGCCGGTGACCTGGCGAGCCGGGGCTGGTCCACCTCGGTCCACACCCCCTTCGCCTTCACCCGCCGCCACGGACGCGGCCCGCGGCTCCGGCGGAACGACGCCCTGGCGGACAACCGGTGGTTCTTCGCGGCCAAGCCCACGACGGCCCCGGACACCCGGTCGCGCACCGCCGCACCGAGCCCGCCCGGGCCGCCACCGGCGCCCCCCTCGGCGTCCTGACGCCGCTCACCCGGTGACGGGAGCGGGGCCGGGAACGCGGCCGGTGAGGGCTTCGGAGCGGCTGTGCCAGGCCGGTCCGATCAGGTGGTCGCGGAGGTCCGGGCCGCCGCCCGTGTGGTGGCAGACCCAGTCGACCTCGTCGGCGAGCGTGGTCCCGAAGAGGCCGGGGTCGTCGGAGGAGACGGCGACCGTCAGGCCGGCGGACAGGAAGCGGTGCACGGGGTGGCAGGCCGGGTCGGTGATGCCGCCGATCCGCCGGTTCCAGGTGGGGCAGACCTCGATCACGGAGCCGGAGGCGCGCACCCGGCGCATCGCGTACCGCTGCCGCCGGCGGACCTCGTCGAGCCGGGGGCCGTCGTAGGCGACGACGAGGGTGGCGGTGCCGGGCAGCGGCGCCAGGCGGGCCAGTTCCTCGCGCAGGGACGGCGGGTCGACGGGGACGCCGCAGTCGCGCAGCCCGTCCCGGTGGCGGAGGTCGTGGGCGATCTGGTCCCTGCGCTCGGCCACGGACTGCTCGCGGGTGTGCGCGCCGTACATCCGGGGGTCCACGCCGAGGGCGATGGCGTGACCCGGCCGGTGGGCGCCGGGTCCGGTGGCTTCCCGCACCCGGAGGATCGTGCTCTCCAGGCCGTTGCCGGTGCGGCTCTCGCCCACGTGGCAGACGATCGCGAGCGCGCGCTCGGGGTGGACGGCGTCGAAGTCGTGCCGCCGCGAAGAACGCGGCCTTGTCCTTGGGCGGGCGGCCTTCCTCCACGCCGGAGAAGTCGATGCCGGTCAGGACGTGCCCGTGCGGCCCCCTGGCCAGCTCCTGGACGCGTTCCCAGCCGGTCCAGGGGTCCCGCGGCGGTCGAGGGTGACGGCGAAGCGCTCGATCACGTCCGTGCCGCTGCCGCCGGACAGGGACGGCAGCATGTCGGCGCCGATCCGTAACTCGGCGTGCGCGAGGTCCTGCCGGGCGTGATCGGCGCGGATGCCGGGGGTCGGCGTCGCCGCCCCGGCCGCCGCGACCCAGAGCAGGTTGGCCTTGACCTGGAAGCGGGCGAACGTACCGGCGTCGTCGTCGCCGAAGACGAAGAGCTTCTCGAAGTCCGCCGCCGCGCCGGCGTCACCGCGGCGGAACCGTTCGACGACCTGCCGGGTGGGTGGCACGGTGCCGTAGGCGGCCCGCCATCTCCCCTTCGTGCCAGTCCCCGAGGACGGTGTCGCTCGTGGTGGCCAGGTGCCAAAGGAGGTCCGGGGGGCGGACGCAGCCGTGGAAGTGCGGGTGCGGTTCGCTCAGCACGCGATCACGCTCGCATCCGGCGCGGTCGGCGGGCAATGGATTTCCGCCGGAGGCGGTGACACTTCAGGGTGCGGCGGACACGGTGGGTCACCATTCCGGGCACCTTCCGCCACAGGTCGATCACGGTGGGGTGGCGACGTGTGAGGCCGGGCACGTGAGGGCGGTCACCTACGAGGCGGCTTAGGAGAGTCGGCGGCCGTTGACCGGTGCGGCGCGGCGGATCCGGGCGGGGCGGGCCGGCGGCTACGAGGCGGGGTCGTATGTCACCTCTTTGTGGGGTGACGCCGCCACCGTTCACACTGACCAACCTGCCGCATTCGTGGCATTCACCCCGATTGAGAACGAGGTACGTCTTCATGTTCGCGACCAAGACCCGCAAGGTCTCGATCGCCGGCGTCGCCGCCGCCGGTGCCGCCACTCTGGCCATCTCGCTCGTCCCGGGCGCCCCCGCCTCGGCCGCCGAGCCCGTGGCCGTCGACGCCGCTTCGTCCCCGACCGCGCGCGCCGACGCGGACAGCTTCGTGCTCGGCACGCTGGGTGACGTGCTCGGTGGGCAGCAGGACGCGCTGAACGCTCAGGCCGAGGCGGCCGAGGTCAAGGCCGCCGCCGAGCCGGAGTACCCGGACAACCTCGACGGCTGGATCCGCGAGGCGCTCGACATCATGAAGAAGCACGACATCCCCGGCTCGTACGAGGGCATCCACCGCAACGTGATGCGCGAGTCCAGCGGCGACCCGCACGCCATCAACACCTGGGACATCAACGCCATCAACGGCATCCCGTCCAAGGGCCTGCTCCAGGTCATACAGCCGACCTTCGACGCCTACCACGTCGAGGGCACCGCGAACGACCTGTACGACCCGGTCGCCAACATCGTCGCGGCCTGCAACTACGCGGCCGACCGCTACGGCTCGATGGACAACGTCGACAGCGCGTACTGATCCGGCGTTCCGCGTCACAGCGCTCGCGCGAAGCGCCGCATCGAGCAGGGGGCATGTCAGCCCTTCGCGGCACTGCCCCCTCGATGCCAGGTCGTCGCGTCCAGGCAGGCGGACAGCCATGAGGCCTCGGCCTGGTGGATGATGAGGTCACCGACAGTGATGGCCCCGGGCATGACGGCACCGACCTTGATCGAGTGTTGGGACACCAGCTGCGGTTCCCAGTCGGCGTCGCTGTGGTAAAGCGTGGCGCTCTTCTCCCCGGGTTTCTGAGTAAAGACCAGGTACTCACCGCAGTCGTTGACAAAGAAGCCGACGTAGGTCTTCGCGTCGATCTCGACACCGCACAGGTCGCCGATCGCCTGCCGAAAGGTCATGCCGCTCACTCGTTCTCCTCGGTTGTCCGCGGTTGGCCGTCTTCGGAGCCGACGGTGAGGGCCAGCATCCTTTCGGCGGATTCCAGAAGCATCTGGTAAGTGATCACGTGGATCCTTGCGTGGTGGCTGTTGTAAGTCCGGATGGTGTCGGCCACTTCCTGCGCGGAGAAGTCGCCCCGCAGGTAACGAGGGTGGCCGATGACCACCGTGGCGGAAGCCCGGCGGCAGTCGATGCCGTGCTCGTGCAGAATGGCGGAACGGTTCTCGTCCAGCGAGCGCAGGTAGTTCTGGGCCTGGGAGACGGCCCGATGCAGCTGGGCGCCGAGCATGAGGTGCCCTCCGGGGCGCACCACGAGGGAGGGCACGCGGGCCTTTTTCAGCTCGACGACGTGCAGGGAGCCGTCCCCGCGCAGCAGCGGGATGTCAAGGATGGCGTCGGCGGTGTACCGCCGACGCACCAACTCACCGGTGTACGCACCGCCGAAAATCCATTCCTGATTTTTGAGACACGCGTGGAGATCGCTTTCCGAGCTGTCCGGGGAGTTCACAGCGGCGCGGAGCGCGGCGAGACTCGCCCGCCGCGCCCGTAGTTCGACGAGCTGCGCCAGGAGTCCCGCGTCCGGGGCGCTGATCAGGTCGTCCAGGAAGTCGGCCGCTTCCGGGGAGGCGCTTCTGGGGAGATTCTTGACGGCCAGCTCCATCTTGCCGAGCCAGAGCAGACGATCGGCGTCGCGGGACGACAGCGCGACCCCGCCGTCCCCGGAACCGATGACGACATGCTCAGCGGCGCGGGCCACCCCCAGGAAGAAGTCACGGGCGTCGGCGGCCGTAGCGTCGGGACATGCACTGATCAGCACATCCAGACTGGCGACGGCCTGCCGACTGCCCAGCCCCGCCAGGTGGCGCATGTACCGCTCCTGCCGTTCCTTCGCTTCCGGGTCGTAGTACATGTCCAGTACGGCGAGCGGCATCTCCCCGGACGCGTAAGCCGCGAACCTCTGCAGCCGCTGGGCCAGCTCCCACTCCTGGTGCAGAACGGCCGCCTGGGCAGCGTCGTTCAGGTGGCGGACGAGCGAAGGCCCACTGCCGTATTTTCTGCCGCTTCCTCCACCGGCGATGAACGCGACCGCTTTGTCGACGTGGTGCCGAACACCGGGAACGTTCGTCAGCTCCCGGGTATCCTGAAGGTGGCGCAGCAGAGTGAAACTCGATCGGTAGTTCATGGACCCGCCTCGGACTTTCGCCTCTCCTCCGACGTGCCAGGGCAACGAAACAGCGCCACGCTCCTGCCCGGAACCGCTGACTTGCCGCAGCCAGGGCTCCCGGTGACAGTTCTCCGCTCTGCCATCGCCGTCCTCTACTGTGAGCCAGGCCACCAGTGCGGACAGCACGCGGATCCGCCCGCTGAAGTACGGCCCCTGCTCCGACGCAGACTGATGAAGTGCCGCAGTCATCCCTGCATACGATACGTGTCCGGTCTGCCGTGGCCAGCGCGGTGGTCGCCAGGCCTTCTTGGCCGGAATCCCAGCACAGCAGGTGGTCCCGGTCGCGCCCCTTCACATGGCCGTGGCCCGCGAAACACATGACTACCACGACGTCACCGGTCAGAGCGGGGCCCGTCGACCAGGGCCGCAGCTCCTGCGGCATCTTGCTCGGTCCTGTCGTACTCTCCGAGCCCGGGAAGCACCGCCTGGTACCCGAACGCGCCGAACGCGTCGCCAATTGCTCGTCCTCGGGGGAGACGCCGGTTTCGGCCGCTTCCGAGCGCAGTGATGTATCGCCCGCGCCAGCCGAACCACCCCTGCCAGTGGTCAGGTGTCTCGTCGCGGTGCGCGGTGATGGTCGAGAGAATCGTGTTCTCATGCCGGTATCGCCCTTCGATATGGTCGAGCGCCTCTTCAAGCAACCTGGACACCTCGTGCTCCCAGTCGACCCTCCGCGCATCGCGTCTTGTGACCTCAAGGTATTGCCGCGAATGCTCTCCGTACGGCACAGTTCGGTATCGTGCCTGTTCCGCCACGAGTTTCGCGTCCTCCAGTCGCCTGCGCTTGATGAGGTACTCGAGCTTGCGCCTTGCGGCGATCTTGTGCTGATTCCCCATCGGTATCGAGCGCGCCCACGAGTACATTGATAGCCTCGCCGGTCACACGCAGGACGATGCGCCCGTCCCGTGTGGAATGCTCAGTGATCAGCTTGAACTCGAATTCGTGGCGACTGTAGGCACCCTACGTGTCGATCCGCCCGTACTGCCATGTGATTTCCCCGGTCGATGGCCAATGTCGATCAGCTTGCGCAGGACCCATGCCGCGACCTCACCGTGCTCCGCTTCCTGCTGCTCCGGCGCCTGTACCGTGGCAAACTTACCGACCCGTTTGATCACCGTGTCGTGTTCGGCTCCACTGTTGAAGACCACGATGATGGCGACCTGGTCAATGGTGTGCAACGCCAACTCCACCATCTGGTAGGGCTCTGCGGCAAGGCGGCCCAGGCTGCGTTTGTTTTCCTCCAGGGCTTGGAGCGGCGCAGTGCAGGCCAGGGCTTTCACTCTGCGCGCAAGCCAGTCATCAGGCAGGTTCGCGCTCGAATCCGGTGGTTCTTCAGTCATAGTTCGCCACTCTGGTCATGCGCTGCAGCGTCGCCGGTTTGTCAAAAGCTCGTGCCATGGCGGCGGAGCGGCCTGTTCCCTACACCACGATGTACGGCTTCACATTCCGCAGGGGCCAGCCGGGCTGCACGGCCACCCATGACGCGGCAAGCCATTGGACTCGGGGATAGCTGGCACTCACCATGACGTTCTCCCCGTAATATACGGTGCCGCCTCGATCTTGTGGGCAGAGCATAGTCCATGCCGCACGGCGATCGTCGATCATGAAGATCACGTCGCCTTCGGAAGCGCCCTCCGGCGTGATGTGGAATACGCGTGCGCTGCCCACCTTTTGCATCTGCCCGCCACTGATCGCGTGCCAGGGGAGCGGATCGTGAGACAGGTCGCGGGCCCAGTCATCGGGCCATCCGTCCCGGGCATAGGCATAACCGGCAGGACCGGTCCGGCCGAGCAAGCGGCGAGTTTTCTCTTCCATGAGAGTTCCCTTGGCGGCATCGATGGTGGCAGCGAGCATGCGGTGATGGGCCACGTCGGAGGTCGCGAGGGTGACGCGCCTTCCCTCGGATTCCTCACGGCAGTGAAGAAGACCCCAGCCCGCAGGGTGCGGCATGACCGCGCACATGGCGCACATGCGCTCGTAGTCGACGCCGAGAGCGCATGCTTCGGTGGTGGAAATCTCGGCATACTCGGCGATATGCAGGGAGCAGTTTTCGCTCAGCAATGGTTTCTCCTTGCCCGGGGGACGGCGGGCAGGAAGTACCCGCCGCCCCCCGGTGGTTCAGCCGGGCTCGGGGGCGAGGACGCCGTGTTGTTCCGGTTCGGCCGCGTAGATCGGCCTCTCCTCGATTCCCAGGGCTCGCATGACGGACGCGGTCGGGATGCGGTAGCGGTGGCCCATACGAAGGAACTCGCAGGGGAAGGCACCGAGGCGAATCAGCTTGTAGGCTGTGGCAGGGCACACACCGAAGGCACGAGCCGCGGTGCGGACATCGATGGTGACCGGGAGCTCGAAGATCTCACCAAAGGTGAGGGGTGATCGGCTGAGCTTCGTCATCGCCATTCCTTACCGCCTCCGAGGGGGAGCCTTCCGAGCATGGGCCCCGGCCTCACATGAGGTGTGACAAGAAGCCACTGAGCCAACGACGTCATGGAGTCGCCCTCCACCTTCTTCCTGGACACAACGACTCGCAGAGGAACGGTCAGCTCCCTCCGGCAGTCGGCAGAGGCGTAGAACTCCACACGCCCACCCGCTCGTTCGAGCCTGCGGGACGCGACCTCGACGTCCTCGACGGCGACTTCGGCGAGGGCGCGCCTGCCCGCTTCCCAGCCCCGCCGACGCGCTGCCCTGAGGAGAGAGAGGCCGGGGTCCGGAGCGTCCAGATCGAGTACATGGAGCTCTTCGAGGACGGCCAAGACCATCTCGGCCTCGATGTCTCGGCGATCCGCTCCTAGCCGACTGCTCACCCGGAATGCGGTCCGACGCAGCCCGGGGATGGCCATCCAGACCGTACACAGTCGCCATCGCCGCTCGGGTGTCTCTTCCAGCCGCGCCGAGCGGATGACGTACCGCCACATAGCTGTCCGCATCGATGCGTCTGCCGGGACGTCATACAGTGCCGTTCGGCACTCCGTGGGGGTCAGGAGCAATTCATGCCCGTCATTTGGGGCATTGATGAGAAGTTGCAGTCCAGACGTCGCCTCTGCGACATGGTCCTCGATCGCGTCGAAAGTACCGGCCCACCTGAGTAGTCCCATGGGTCTTTCTCCCTCACCTAGCTACTGCAGGGGAACCGTCGTGTCACCCTGCTGGTCGATCGCGGCGGAAGGCGCCGGAAGCTCCGTATCGCCTGGGTTCGGTGCCGCGTCATGGAAGGTGCAGCGCGCTTGTCCGCGTCCCGTCGGCCGGGGGTCCGTGTCGCCTCCGGCCCGTCCGCCGGCCTGGCAGGACTCCGCGCTGTTGCTCATCTGCCGGACACAGAGCGGCGGGACGTACCGTCCGAGGCCGTGCATCCAGTCGTAGAGCACTCGGCAGAGCTCCTGCTTTTCCTCGTCCGGCAGGTTGCCGAGCAACCGGGCGGTGGTGTCCTCCCACCTGGTCGCGTCCCTGATGAGGTCATAGTGGCTCACCGCCCAGTCGAGCACGTGGCGGATCTCGTACGGATGTCCCAACAGCCAGAGCGCGGCCAGGGAAACCGGTCCGCTCCGCACGGTCTGCAGGCAGAACTCGTAATCCGCACGGCGACTGGTCGGCCAAGAGGACGGAAGCCAGGCAGCCGGCGCCGGGCCGAGTCGCAGTTCCGCCTTCTCCGGGGCAGAGCGGACCTCGGTGACCCGATAGGAGAGGCCCGAGTCGGACAGCCGCTGCGGCCCGGAGAGGTGGCTCATGACTTCTGTCGCGTCGAGTCGGCGTCCTTCGGCGGTATGTGCACGGTCAAGTTGGAGCAGGCGCCCCTCAAGGCTCCGGCACACCGCCGCCCAGCCGTCCGCGGTGCGGGTGCGGACGACCTGCACCGGGTCATGGACCCACCACAGCACGCACGCCTCCATCGCCACAGTCCCGTGCTCGGTCGGCAGGGCGAAGGGCAGCTCTCCTGACCGCTCGCCGACACGGACGTGAAAGGCTGCTTCGCAACGGCCCCGCGGCCTCGGGCGACCGGAAGCCACAGCTTCCGCGATCGTCCGGGGGCGCAGCACGCGAAATGCGCCATCCCGGTGTTCCAGCACCAGCGCGCGGTCAGATGCGCCGAACCAGCGTTGCCGCAGAATCTCGAGCCAGGGAGCACGGGGAGCCCTGGTGGAGATGGGGCGGTCGGTCTCCGTTTTCACCATGTCCTCCCCGGCATGTACGGAGCTCGGCAGCAGTGGTGTCGGATCGAGTCGCCGCCGATGCGCCATGTGGCCAGCGTGTGGTGGGCGATGTGCCGCCCGGCCAGTTCCGTGTTCTCATGGCGATCGAGCACGACGAAGAGACGCAGGACGCCGTGCCGCTTCTCTTGCGCGAGCGTGCCGAGCAGTGCCTCGACGGCCGTACGCTGCTGCTCGCTCCACACAGCCATGCCGCACCACCGGAGCAGGTATTCACAGGTCCTCTCGAACGTGTCGTCGTCGTCCAATGCCCGGCGAACGAGGTCGGTGATCTGCCGTGCGGATTGGCCGCCGTTCAGCAGTTCCTGGTGGAACCACGCGGAACCCCTGAGCAGATGAGGGAAGGCTTCGACCGCCAACTGCCCCTCATAGCCCCTACTGCCGGTCCACTCGGCCAAGCGCCGCAGGACAGCCGACTGGTTTCCGGACAGAAAAAGATCTCGCAGAGCAGTACGTGCCGCGGACCGGACGACGTTCTCCTGCTCCTGGTCCGGACTTCTCGGGAGTCGCCGCAGCAGCCGCATCGCGAGATCCGGCCGCGAGAGCCCGAAGTCGGCACCGCAGGCGTACCCGACGGTGGATCGAAGCTGCCAGCTCTGCGCCGAACTCCACTCGCGCAGCCGGTACTTGATTTGCGAGGCCAGCGCCGGATCCTCCGCTGCCGTGCCCAGCGCATAGGCGGCGATTGTTCGCCTGCTTCGGTGATCGGACTTCGCGAGGGTCGTAATGTGCCACAGCGCCCTCCGGCCGCCACCCCAGCTTGCCGCCACCCCCATGACGCGGCCCACGGGCTGGGTCAACTCCTTCTCATACGCGACATCGCCCATCCAGTCCGCCAGGAGCCCGGATAGGTCCCCGTACTGGCGCCACACATATCTGAGTACGGCTTCCGCCTGCCCATGTCTGGTGAACCGCACGGGTGACACCATGTAGTTGTAGGCCGACCCCATCCTGCTCTCCTTGGGCGCGCATTGGGCCCGAACGGCCCGTAGCAGATCCTGAAGGGGCCTCCGGAAGACGAATTGCGGATTCGGGCGCTGCTGCTCCGGCCGTTGGTCGGCATCCTCCACGCTCGTGCAGTTCCCGGTCACCGGCAGTACCGAGTGCAGGCGCCCCTGCGCCCGCGTGAGGAGCCGTTCCGCTTGTTCCATGACGACCCGGTGATCACGTCCTTCGAAGACACAGGCTGACAGGAGGAATGCCAGCCCGTCCGGATCGTCATGGAGGTCTTTGAGCAGAGCGGGTACTTCTCCCTCAGCGAGGAAGCTGAGACGCGACCGGATGTCCACGGAATCCGCCCCGCCTCCACCGGAACCAGTGATGGCAGTGACGAGTTCGGCTACTTGGGCAGGGCCCAACTCGGGCACCAAGACCTCGCTGAGGAGATCGGGATCCAGGCGCCCCAGCACGCGTTCCCGGTCTACCGCTTCGGGCACCTCCGCCACGAGGCGAGCATCGAAGACCGCTCGCGGCGACGGCGCTTCGCAACGCACCGGGTCGACGTGCAGGTCGCGCTCCAGGCTCCGCGCCAGCTCAGGATCATCCGGGAGCAGGATCACCATGCGGGCGCCCGCTTCCTTCAGCAGGCGCCGAAGGCTAAGGATCATGGCCGGTTTCAAAGGGTGCTGGGGCCGCAGACCGTCCACGAGGTAGCCGCGGGTCTCGGCGTGAGTCGGCCGCCAGAAGCCCAGGTCCACGTCGTTGTCGACCGCACGAAGAACCGCACTGTCGCGGCTGTGGCCATAGAGCAGGTTCAGTGCCGTCGTACGGACACCGGACTCTCGCGCTCCCGTCAGGAACAAAACGCCGGTGTCCAGTTCCTCCAATGCCTTCGGGTAGCAGGCCGGTGCCACGAATCCCCGGCGCGCCCTCGCGATCTCGGCGGCCGAGATGGGCCCCTCGTGGGCCACCACCCGCCTGTCTGTGAAACCTACGTGGGCGTCTGTGTTCTCCGCGCACTGACCGCCGTGCACGGTTCCTGTGTTGATGTTGCCGTACGGCGCGTAGACGAGGGGGGGTGCCCAGTCGGCCCTGTGCGGACCCTCATCCGGATCGTCGTAGGAGATATGAGGGTCCCCGTTGTCGGGCTCGGTCCATGCGCTCATGGGCGCCTGCCGTGCTTGTCGCCGTGAATGGAGCCCACCTGGTGACCGTGGACCGTTCTCGCCTTGTTGCCTCCGACGTAATCGCCCCGGATGTCGCCGTTGTGGACGACCTGGCTGCCGTGGAGAATCCCGTCGTTGATGTTCCCGTGGTCGGCTCTGCGCGCTCCAGCCCCTTGAGGCGTGTCTTCTCCGGAGGTCCGCCGCGCATCGCTGCCACCACGGTGCCGGGGTTCTCGGTCGTCGATCACCGGTTCTTCGATGGCGGCGCGCAGGCCGGCCAGGAGCTGGTTGGCCTTCCATCGGCCCACTGCGGTGTCGAGGTCGAGTGACACGTCGGGCTCCGCCCTCAGTGCTTCCTCGCCGCAGCGGTCGCCGAAGAGCACATAGGCCAGACGCGGCCGGTGACGGCGGGACTGCCAGACCATGCCCTGAGCCCAGGAGGCATTGCGGCGGAGAGCCTGCGCCCAGTGACGAGTCTGCGCGTAACCAGCCCCCTCGGTCTCCAGCAGCCACGAGTCCTGGGCCACGGCCGCGAGATCCTCCTCCGTGACGAGCCGAATGATCTCCAGCGGAGCGACCGTCGTCAGGCGGGACAATGAGTGGCCGGCCACACGTGCTCGTGGAATCAGGCGTTCACAAGCCGGTCCGCCGAACTCCAGCGAGCGCAGCAAGACTTCGGCGAGCGCCGTCGCCGGTTCCGCAGCGAGATAGAGATAAGGGAACGGGTCGCTGAGCGTTCCGTCGAAGCGGCTGCCGCCGAAGTGCGAGTGCGCCTGCACCGGGTTGAAGCAGGTAACGGGGCGCACGGTACGGTGGCACCGCCACAGAACGGTGCCTGGGGGCAGCCGCGTCGGCTGCGGGAACAGGCGGGCCGGGGGAGCGTAAGCAGGCATCAGTCCACCTCGACAAAGGCCTGGGCCGCCGCCGTGAGCAGCCTGTCGGGAATCCGCCCGATGAGATCCGCGGGTACGCCCTCCAGCCAGCGGTTCCCACCGAGCCACCAGTCCGCCGCCGCCCAGGGATCCCGGTCCGCCCAGAGCAACCGGTTGACGCGGCGCACAACGGCGAGCGGGCCACCACCCGCCGGGTCGAACTGGAAGTCGGGATATCGGGGCCCGCGTTCCGGATCGTTGAGCCGGATCAGGCCCGCTGCCACCGGGTCGATGGCGGTGCGCGGGTCCAGGTCGGCGGCACCGCGCGATGGTGCGGACAGCAGCCGCCTGTGTGCCGCGGCGATGATCCGTTGGGTAGCGTCGTCGTCCTTCTCCAGCGCGACCAACTGCCCGAACAGTGCCTGCGCCTGCTCGGGGATACGAGAGGAGACAGCTGCGGTCATGGAGACTTCGTCCTCCACCATCTGTGTCGGGCTGTCCGATACCAGTGGCAGCAGCGCCTGTTTGGCTCGGTACAGAGCAAGGCACTGCGGGCCCTGGTAGTCACCGGTCCCGGACATCTCCTGGAGGGCTTCGAGCAGTTGCCGGAACTCGCCGGTCGTCAGACGGTCCCTGATCTGGGTGCGGTGCTCGGCGATGAGCGCCAGAAGTTCCTCTGCGTTCAATGCTTTGCCTTCCTCCGGGGCGACAGACGCGGCAGCAGCCAGCAGGTGATGCTCCCGGCAATTGGCACGCGTGGTGCGGCCAGTTCTCTCGGCACGGTGCGCGGTGACGTGGCCCCGGCCGCCGACACCGGGTCCGTGTCATGAAGAAGCTGAAGTGCCACCATGGATTCGTCCGTCGCCAGCGAGCCTCTCGCTCCCGACTTCATGTGCTTCCTCTCCGGAATTCGCGGTTGCATCCATCTTGGCCACCGAAAGCCGGTTGGAAAGCCATCACAGTGCGGCCGGACGGAAGTCGCCCAGCTTCTGCCCAGACAACGCCCAGCCGGATCCCTATGAGACAGCGAACCGGCGGGAATTCCATGAACAGCGGTGACTTCAGCACGGAGGACGGCATGCAGGAGACAGTGAGTTCGCTAGTCATCACAGTGGTCGCCGGATTGGGAAGCCTGGCAACGGCGATGCTCGCTCAGCGACAAACAAGTCGATGCGCAGCACTCGAGTTGGACCGCCTCGCTCAGCATCATGCCATCGAGCGGGAGGGACAGATGCGACGCGACGACATCCAGAGCCACCGCATCAGCTACACCGCTCTTAATACGGCCGCTCGCCGGTACCTGGCCGCGCTGACCGATCAGATGCACGCACTGAGAACGCAGGCGAACCTGGCAACAGTCACGGCGGAACTTCAGCGGGCGCGCACCGCCCACGCCGACTGCTATGCGGAAGTCCAGTTGCTGGCATCAGATTCTGTCCTCGCGGCGGCTCGGTCGGTGAACCGGACGCTGAATACCACATACGGGATGCTGATGCGTCTCTCTCAAGGCGCTCGAGCCACCGAGGAGTCCCTCAACACCGCACAGGCTCAGATCACCGACTTGTGGGACTACGGTCTCGCGACACTCCGCGAGCGCATGCGCATGGACCTGGGTATCGACGAGACCCGAGCCCCCGCCCCGCTGACTCACCACGACTCGAGCGCCTGAACCCGCACAGTGCCTGCCGAAAAGGGTAGGCGGCACCGCGCACCGGCCGAGTGAAAGCCCTTGGCGGTAAGGGGGGGCGATCTTCGTGGAGCGGCCAGGGCACGGTCTCAGGATCCGTGGGCGGAGTCGCCCAGGTTGGCGATGGCCTCGGCGATGGTGCGGTTCCGGATGACAAGGTGGACAGTCCAGTCCCGGTCGCGGTCGAGTTCTTCCCGGACCGCCCATGCCGTCCATGCAGCGCTGACCTCCGGAGCCAGCCCGCCATGTCCGGCGCCCATCAACGGGAAGCAGATGGAGGACAACGGCGGGGCGAAGTGGTTCCGCTCCGCCCGGGCCAGCGCGAAGCACCTACGCACGGCTCGGGCGATGTCCCCGTGGGACACCTCGTAACTGCCCTGGTTGGGCAACGGCACCGCGACCGCCGCGTGATAGATGCGCCGGATCCCCCGGTCGGTCATGGCCCCGGGTGACGTGGGGGCGACCGTCCCGGCCTTCACCGGAAGTCCCGGACGTGCATTACGGCGTAGCCAGGTGTGCAGCTCGTCCGCGAGCACATCTTCTACAAGCTCCCCGTCAGCGTTCCACACCGCGCACGCCCGGCGGAGCGCCCCGGAAAAGGTGTCGCTGAAGGTTTTCGACATCTCCAGGTAGACGTTCTCCGGGGACACCAGGATGTCGATGTCCCGCAACAGATCCGCAGGGCATACGTGGACCACGAACGGCACGGGCACACCGACGATCGTGGTCTCGATCTCGAAGGGCGCGGCCCGGTCGTCCCGTTGTGGGTGCGGAAGCGCACCCGGCCGCTGGACGCGTTCTTCGGGCGGCGGCACCAGTCCGGACCTGCGGCCGGGTCCAACAGCACCGCGCAGGGTGCCCGGTTCCCCGAGGCTCTCCCCTCGGCGTCTGTGCTCCCTGCACAGTGCCAGTACGGCTTCGGCGAGCTGATTCACAGCCTGATGTTCCCGCTCCTTGCGGAAGGTCTCCGCCGCGACACCGCAACACTGAGCGGCGGCCTTTCGGCGGTCCTGCGCGGGAGCACTCCGGCTCCCCGGCACCAACCCGAAGCTGTGGGCGGCCGCTTGACTCAAAGCGTCGTTCTCGCCCAGACGCCGCACGGCCTCCTTGAGCATGTCCTCGACGCCTTTTGGCACCTCGTCCGGATCGGCACAAAATCCGCAGGACACGGCAGCCTCACGCAGGGCGGGGAGCGTGATGCTGCGCAGCGCCAACAGTCCTCGACGACGCAAGAACTTCAGGTCCTGCACCAGTTGAGCGTGAGAAGGAAAGATGAGGGTGACTTCCTGGCCCATGTGTCCACCATAGGGCTGCTTCGCCCACCACTCTGCCGGCCCGTACTGGAAGCGTTGGCGGCATGGGGCGTTCCCGGAAGTCGGGATCCCCTTCCGACGGGGGCGCGGGCGTGCTGCAGCCAGTTATCTGATCCTTTTTCAGGCATCGCGACTCGCCCGTTTGTCATATTTAGAACCGCCGAAGGCAGTGATGAATCGGCGTGGAGAGTACGCGCGATGCTGTCCGGCATAAGCCGGGGCGGCGCGCTGGTCCCGTCGGCGCCGAACCTCGACCGCGCCGGTCCGTGCCATGGTCCGGCGCTGTTCCAGTACGCTCGTCGCCAGCACGAGGCGAGGGGGGAAGATGGCGTCACAGGTCGTGTCATACGCACTGGACGACGACACGGAAGTCCGGTTCGAGGTCGAGCAGGCGGGCGACTGGCACCCCGTGGCCGTGGATGAAGTCGTTGGCCGTGTCCGGGATGCCGCCGGCCCCGCAGTCGAGGCCGCCCGTGCGGTACTGCAACGGGTCGCCGCGCTGCGGCCGGGCCAGGTACAGGTCAAGTTCGGTCTCAAGGTGAATGGCTCCGCGAACTGGATCGTGGCGAAGGCAGCGACGGAAGCCAACTTCGAGATCACCCTGACGTGGGACCCGCGGTCTGGCGCGGGCGAGGACGCACCTCGGGCATGAGCGCCGTATCGCAGGGACCCCGTCCTGGACGGGACGCCTGGGTAGCCGCCATCCACCCGACCGAACGAGACATGAGGCCACTGGGCTGCGGGTTCCTGATCGACACTGAGCGGGTACTGACCTGTGCCCATGTGGTGCGGCCAGCCTGGGACGGGCGCGGCGAGCTCTGGGTCGTCTTCCCCAAGGCCGAGGAGCTCATGGCCCGTCGCATCAAAGTCTCCAAGGTCACGCTCCCGTCGGACGGTGACGATGAGACCCAGGACGTGGCGGTACTCCATCTGGCCGAGACAATCCGGGGCGGCCTGGCGGCGCGGTTGCGTCGGCCGGCCGAAGGGGACCTCGTCGGCACGGCTTGGTGGTCATTCGGCTTCCCCGACGGCGTGCTCGGCAACTCCGCGAGTGGTTCGGTGGGCGAAGCTCTCGCATACGGATGGATACGCCTCGATACGAACGAGCTCCGCTACCCGGTCAGGGGCGGCTACAGCGGGGCAGCCGTGTGGTCACCAGCCTACCAGGCCGTCGTGGGCATGGTAGGCCAGGCGCACAGCGCGACGGGGGACGCGCGCGCCCTCACGGTGCGGGCCATCACCAG
Source organism: Streptomyces sp. URMC 129 (assembly GCF_051386415.1). Taxonomy (NCBI): domain Bacteria; kingdom Bacillati; phylum Actinomycetota; class Actinomycetes; order Kitasatosporales; family Streptomycetaceae; genus Streptomyces; species Streptomyces sp. URMC 129. The sequence continues at coordinate 18,503 of NZ_JBPQTQ010000035.1, read as the reverse complement.
ACTGTTGCCGGACCAGAGGCTTCACCAGCTCACCGACTGGTCTCTGGAAGCCGCTGACGAAATGGCTATGAATTCGTGGGGTTGGTCCCTCGGCACCGATCCGGAGGCGGAGCGGCATTGGCGCCCGCGCGCTCGCGGTGTGAGCACGGAGGCAGAACGCGGTTTCCGCTTCCGAGGCCGTACCGCCGCGCTCCGGGAGATCATCGATTGGATCGCGGCCCCTCCACGCCGCCAGGTGCTCGTCATCACCGGGGCGCCGGGATCTGGCAAGTCCGCGGTGCTGGGCCGCATCATCACCACTGCAGACCGGGAGGTCGCCGCTTCGTTGCCTCCCGATGACACAGCTCTCCGCGCCCCGGTGGGCTCCATCTCCTGCGCGGTGCATGCCAAGGGCAAGACAGCGCTGGAGGTAGCCCGGGAGATCGCATGCGCCGCCTCAGCACCGCTTCCGGGACAAGTCCGCGATCTTCTGCCCTCCCTGCGGGTCACCCTGGGGAATCGGCCCGTCCGGCCCTTCACCCTGGTCATCGATGCGCTCGATGAAGCCAACACCGCCAATGAGGCGCGCACGGTCATCCATCACATCGTGGTGCCCCTGGCGGAGGCATGCGCGGACCTGGGAGTACACGTGGTGGTGGGCGCGAGGCGCCGTGACGACGCCGGGGACTTGCTGGGCTCCTTCGGACATGCGGCTCGGATTGTGGACCTCGATGCGCCGGAGTTCTCTGCTCCCGCCGACCTCACTACGTATGCGCTGGCAACTCTCCAGATGGAAGGAGACAGGCGATCCGGCAACCCTTATGCCGACCGCGCCGTCGCTCTCCCTGTGGCGGAACGTATCGCGAGCCTCGCAGACACGAATTTCCTTGTGGCTGGACTGGTCGCCCGAGCCCATGGTATTCACGATCGGTGGGCTGTCGATCCGCGTGAGATGTCTTTCCCCGTCACCGTGGACGCCTCGCTCCGCGACTATCTACGCCTGCTGCCGGACGTCGGTTCGCTCACTGCGGATAAGGTGTTGACGCCCCTCGCCTACGCGGAAGCTCCCGGCCTGACCATGGCTCTCTGGCAAGTGGCTCTGACCGCCCTTTTCGACACGACTCCCAGCAAGAGCGAGCTCTTCGAATTCGCCCGCTCCTCCGCCGCGAACTTTCTTCTCGAGAGCGCGGGCGGGGGACCAGACGGCCTCACGTTCAGGCTTTTCCATCAAGCCCTGAACGAATCTCTGCGCTCCACACGCGCCGACGTGGCGTCCTGCGTCTCTGACGAACGCGCGCTCGCAGGTGCCTTCATCACCGAAGGGGCAAGGGGCGGCTGGGCCGCCGCACCTGCCTACCTGCTGCGTTCCCTCGCCGTTCACGCAGGCCGAGGTGGCATGATCGACCGCCTCCTGGAGGAGGACGACTATCCGCTCCACGCCGATCTGCGCCGCCTCATTCCACAGGTGCGCCTCGCCACGACGGACAAGGGACGCGAACGCGCCCGGCTGCTGCGCCAGACTCCCCGGGCCATTGATGCCGCGGCATCGGGCCGGGCGGCTCTCTTCAGCGTGACGGAGGTGCAGGAGCACCTGGGAACGACGTACCGCAGAAGCGGGATCGCCGCGCCGTACCGGGCTCTATGGTCCACGGCCACCCCCTCCGAGGAAGTGGCCGTTTTCGAGGGCCACACAGGAAAGGTCAGCGCCCTTTGTTTCCTTCGGTGGGAGGACTGCGGCATTCTCGCCAGTGTCAGCGATGATCTCGTCCGACTCTGGGATCCGGCCACGGGCGACACCGTCCACACCCTCAAGGGCAACACTGGCTGGATCGGCGCACTGTGCGCGGTGAGGGCAGAGGGCCGCTTGCTGCTGGCCGGCGCCGGATTGGACGGCGCCGTGCGACTGTGGGACCCGGGTACGGGTGAGATGGTCCGTACGCTGGTAGGACATGACGCCGCGATCGACTATCTGTGCACGGTGGAGGTGGAGGGGCGCTGTCTCCTTGCCAGTGCCGGACGCGACCGAAGGGTGAGGGTCTGGGACCCTGACACAGGGACAGTCATACGGACCTTCCGGACCCGGAGCCACGAGGTCAATGGCTTGTGCGCCATCGAAGTGGAGGGCCGCCCGCTCCTCGCCTTCCTCACAGGGCGCTATCACACCCGCAACCGTGTGCGGCTCTGGGATCCGGCAACCGGCGAGACCGTCCGCACGTTCCTCACGCGGAGCAGCGGTTTCGGTGAGTTGGCCGCAGTGTCCTGTGAGGGGCGCCCTCTCCTCGCCGCTGGCGATGCCAAAGAGAACGATCAAACCGTCACCCTCTGGGACCCTCTGACGGGCAAGCCCGTCCGGGTGCTCCGCGGTGGCCAGGGGTCTGTTTTCTGCCTCCGGAACGTCCAGGTCGGTGACCGCTCACTTCTGGCGGCCGGCTACGGCCAGGACGAAAGCGGCACCGTCTTGGTCTGGGATCCGAGAACCGGCCGGAAGACCCATCGTTTGGAGGGCCATGGCGGCTGGGTTGGTGCGTTGTGCACCGGGGAGTCGGCAGGCGAGACGTTCCTCGCCAGCGCAGGTGAGGATCGCACCGTGCGGCTGTGGGACCTTGACCGCCGCGCCGATCCCGACCGGAAGGACGACGTCGATAACTGGGTCGGATCACTGTGTGTCCTTGATGTCAACGGACGGACGGCCGTGGCCGGCAACGGGGCAGTCGGCACGGTAGCCGTCCGCGACGCGGCCACAGGAAGGATCCTCCACCGTATCGACACCCTCCACGCACGGATCGAGAGTCTTTGCACAACGGAGATCGCCGGACGCGTCTGTCTGGCCATTGCCAGCAGCGGCAGAAGTGAGAGCGTCATCCAGGTCTGGGACCCCCGTACTGGTGCCGTGGTCAGGACGCTGGCCCGACCTCGTATCCGCAGACTGTGCGGGGTGGAGGTCGACGGGCGTCCTTGTCTCGTCTTCGCTGCAACGGACAAAAACGCGGACGAGGTATCCGTCTGGATGCCGTCCACTGACGAGCTTATCCAGACCATTCGCAGTGATCAAAGGCTGGTATCGGACGTCTGCGGCCTCGAAGTCGGGGGTCGTGGTCTCGTCGCCATTCTCACCAGCGTATTTGGCCTTTCCCCCGGGCAGTTCAACGGAGGCGTTGTCGATCTCTGGGATCTGAGCCGCCAGGCAAAGGTCGCCTCCTTGGCGATCCCGGGGGCCTCTTTGGGCTCCCTCTGCACTTTCCGAATCGACGAACGCGTTCTCCTAGCCGTAACCAGGCACGAATTCGACGGTGAGGACTTGGAGGGCGGAGCGGGCTCTGTTTGGGTCGCGGACCCGGTCACCGGTTGCCTAGTGGGAACCAGGGAGCTCCACGACGGCTGGGTCAACTCGGTGTGCGCTGTGGAACTCGGCCCACGCGCCCTTGTGGCAAGCGCCAGCCAGGTCGACAGATCGGTGCGACTGTGGACTGCCGACACGCTGCGACCGACGGTCGAAATTCCTGTCCGCCGAGGCGCCTATTCCGTCGCTCAGGCCGACGATCTCCTCGTCGTCGGCCTGAGCGACGGTGGTGTGATGGCGCTGGCACTCAGCCAGGCAGCGGCCGACCTTCCTGCGGTCGCCCCTCGAATCTGACTCCGGGCGCCCTCGCCGAGACATGCCCGGGAAGCGCCGCGCCTGCGGAGACGTCGACCTGATTATCCGTCACCCATACCCGGCCTGTGGATAGTTGCCGGGTGGGAGTGGGTTGACTGTCAGTAGTCGCCGCTAGCCTTCTCAACGTCTCCTCAGTGGGAGCCGGGCCCCTCCGGCTCCGCTGGGGATGTGGGCGTTTTCCGGGCGGGGAGAGGTGGGGGCTCATGGGCTGGGTGCCGGCGGGTGAGGGGTATGAGGTTGCCCTCCTGGACGGACGGGTCGCCGCCAGGGCCACGAGTGGACGGGCCGCGGGGCGGCGGTTGAAGGCGTTGCCCAAGGCGTTGCGGGATCACCCCGAGGTCGACCGGTTGCGGCGGCTCGGTGAGTGGCTGGGGCGGCACGCGGCGGCGTGCGTGGCGCAGGTCGACGCCTGGATGGTGTCGTCGCTGCCGGTGCCGACCGGGCTGCTGGGCCGGGTGTGGGCGGACGAGGCGTGGCGGGCCGCGCTGCGGGACGCCGTGGTCGTGGGGGACGGGCCGGAGGACGTGGGATTCCTGCGGGACGCGTCCGGGGACGGCGAGCTGCGGGTCGTCGATCTCGACGGCGAGACCGTGCGGCTGTCGGCGGAGACCGTGACGCTGCCGCATCCGGTGCTGCTGCCGGAACTGGAGGAGCTGCGGGAGTTCGCGGCGGAGCTGGGGATATCCCAGGGCATCGAGCAGATACACCGGGCCACCTGGCGCAAGCCCGAGGAGCCGGCCGGGAGCACGCGGACAGAGGTGTCGGAGTTCGCCGGGGGGAAGTTCCCGTCCCGGTTCGCGCTGGCCGCACGCGCCTCGTCGCTGGGGTACCGGGTGTCGGGCGGGTACGCCACGTGCCAGGTGCGGGACGGCGTGGAGAGCGTCGAGGCGTCCGTGTGGATCGGGGATCCGTACTGGGACGAGCAGGTGGCGACCGGCGGCCTGTCGTGGCGGGACCGGGAGGGCCGTTCCCTGCGGGTGGGCGACGTGGGGCCGGTGGCCTGGTCGGAGGGGATGCGGATGGCGTCGGCGCTCTGGGCGGGGCGTGTGATCGAGGAGGGGAAGGGCGCGTGAGCGGGTACGAGGAGCTGCTGCGGGCCGGGGCGGTGCTGCCGCCGGGCACGCGGGGCGCGGGGGAGCGGGCGGTGCCGCTGACGGCCCGCGGGTATCGGCATCCGGCGCTGGACGGGCGGGTCGTGGTGCGGCTGGTCGCGGAGGAGCTGGGTGCGGCGGAGGACCTGGCCGCGGGCTTCCTGGGGCTGGAGCCGGACGGGGAGCCGGCCGTGGTCGGGCTGGGGACGCGGCAGGCGCTCGGCTTCCCGGAGTGGGTGCTGGCGCACCACCCGGAGGACGGGCAGCACGCGCTCGCGATCGTTCCGGAGCTGGAGCGGGTGGCGCGGCAGGCGAAGTCGAAGCCGAAGGCGGCGCTGGACGCGTATGCCGAGCTGGCGGTGCGGCTGGCCGACTCGGTGCCGCACTTCCTGCCGACGTTCTACGAGCAGGCCGGGCGGGTCTTCCTGTCCGTGGAGAACGCGGCGTACGCGGCGCGGATGTTCGGCCGCGCGCGGGCGGCCGAGGCGGAGCACGGGCTGGAGGTGGACGAGGAGCGGCTGGACGCCGTCTTCCTGGAGTTCGCGCTGGCCGGGGCGCTGCCCGTGAAGGTGCTGTCGGGATACGCGAGGGAGCTGGCCGCGCGGCTGCCCGGGAACGAGGCACTGCGTCGTTTCACGCGGCTGTGCGTGCGGCGCACGGCCGGCGGGCTGCCGCCCTCGCCGCAGATGGTCAAGGAGCAGCGCAGGCTGGCGCGGGCGGCGGGGCTGGACGCCGACGCCGCGGAGCGGGCGTATCTGGCGGAGCTGCTGGAGCTGCCCGCCACGCTGCGGGCGACGCCCGCGTGGTGGGTGGCGCACCGGCCGGCGCTGGTCGCCCTGGCCCGGGGCGACGCGGAGGTGCGCGGCAGGCTGCTGGACATCATGCCCGCGGACCACGACGAGCGGATGCCGGTTCTGTGGCTGGAGGTGCTGGAGGAGACGGGCGCCACGGCGGGCCTGACCGGCGCGGACGGCCTGGAGGACGCGGACGGCGCGGGCACGGGCACGCGACCGCCGGGCGATGGCGTCGTGGGGTGGCTGCGGCGGTTCACCCGGCTGCGGGGGACGTGGTGGCGGCAGGAGCGGCTGCCGTCGCTGTACGCGCTGGTGGAGCGGATGGCGGACCGGCTGCGCGCGGAGCTGGCCGCGTCGGGCGAGCGGCTGGACGCCTCCGCCGACCTGGACCTGCTGGATCTGCTGCTGGCGCTGGACATCCCGGTCGCGGACATCGAGGACCGGCAGGGCCTGCCGTTGCGCGCGTGGGCGCGGGGCGAGGGGCAGCGCGACCTGGTGGCGGTGGCCGCCGACCCGCGCTTCCACCGGCCGTTCCACGTCGCGGCGGACGGGCTCGGCTTCAACGAGGCAGGCTCGAACGTCGTGCGGACGCTGGCCGCGTCGCCCGGCGGGCGGGCGATGCTGGCCGACTGGGTGCGGGAGGTCGCCCGAAGGTCGGCGACGGCCGGGCTGCCGGAGCTTCCGGACGTGCTCAGGAGGCTGGCGTGGCTGCCGGGCGAGGCCCTGCTGCTGGCGGAGGACGAGGCCCGCGAGGCCGCCGCGGCCGATCTGGCTCCGGTGCTGGCCCGCACGCTGCGGGCGGGCCTGTTCGACGAGCTGGGCTGGCCCGTCTGGGACGAGGCGGCGGCCACGCTGGTGCCCGCCGACCACGTCGAGGACCTGTACGTGGCGGACGCCTGGCCGTATCTGATCGTCGCCGGGCGCGACCAGGCGCGGGTCATCGGTGCCGAGGGCACGGCGCTGGTCCACGACCTGCGCGTCCCGGCCGGCGCCCTGGGCACCTGGGACGACCCGGGCCTGCACTGGGTGGACGGCGAGCTGCTCGTGTACTGGGCGGACCGCCGGAACGACGGCCAGGTCCAGGGGTACTGGCACACCGCCGCCGACCGGCCGCGCCCGATGGAGCGCGCCGCCTCCGCGTCCGTGTTCCGGGGCACCAGGATGACCTGGTACCGGGGCACGGACCCGGTGACGCTGCCGCTGCCCGGCGGCGGGCGCGCCACCGGCGCGGGGATCCTGCACCGGGGGGACGCCACGGTGCCCGGCGAGCGGCCGGTGATCAGTGACGGCGTCTCGTACTGGGTGTGGGTCCGCGGGGAGACGGACCGCGCCGCCACTGGGTGGTACGCGTACGACCCGGCCGGCGGGCGGCACGACCGCAGGGGCCTGCCGGGCTTCCTCGCCGACGCGCCGCGCGACGCGCCGGGGGGCAGCGCGTTCGTGTCGGGCTGGGTGCTGCCGGCCTTCGGTGCCGGGCCGGGCCCGTGCGGCGCGCCGGTGGACGGCCTGCTCGGCTGGCGCGTGGTGCGGCTGCCCGACGGATCGCTGCGCGGGCAGGACCTCGCGGGGCACACGGTCACGGTGCCGCCCGGTTCGGACCAGCCGTCGGGGCTGGTGCTCTTCCCCGGCGACGACCGGCCCCGGGCGGTGGTCGCCGGGTACAACACGGTGGGGCTGGTGGATCCGGACGGAGTCGTCACGTCCACGGCCAGGATCGACGCCCCGCCGGGCCCGTTCGCCCGGGGCACGCGCATCCTGCCGCCCCGCCGGTACTGGCACTTCCTGCGCCCGCGCGACCCGGAGGGCTCGGCCGCGCTGCGCGGCGTGGACCGGGAGACGGCGGCGGCGCTGCTGGCCGCCGCCAAGGGCGGCACGGTGACGGAGGAGGCCCTGCGGGAGGAGGTCCGCCGCGTCCTGCCCCGGGTCACCCACGACGCGCTGGTGGCCGGTGTCGCCGGCGTGGTGCGCTTCGCCGCCGCGCGGCAGGCGTCGCTGGACACGGCGGCGGCCCGGCTCACCGAGGCGCTGGAGGCGGGCGGGCGCGCGCCCGAGGAGCAGAAGGCGGCGGGTCCCGGCGACGCCGAGCTGGTCGCGGCGCTCGACGGCCTGTGGCACACGGGCGGGAGCGGGGACAGCGGATCCACGTATGTCGTGAGCACGCTGCGCGCCATCGGCAGGGCCGTGGCCGAGCCCCGCGTGCCGGACCCCGGCGATCCGGCGAGGCCGCCGCGGATGGCCGGAGCGGAGCTGCCGCACGCGCCGGCCTGGCACGCGCTGCTCGGTCACGGCATGGCGGCGGTCGCGTTCCGCGCGGCAGCGGCGACCACCGGCGAGGCGGACCGCGGGGCGCTGTCCGCGTTCCTCGCCGAGCTGGGCGCGCTGGGGCTCACGGGGAGCGGGGGTCCGGCCCGCTGGCGCCGTCTCACCCTGTTCGTGGACCGCGACCGGTGGCTCTCCGGGACGGGGGCGCATACGAACGGGCGCGGCCTGCTCCCGCTGGACGACGACGGCGCGCTGATCGCGTTGCTCCGCGCGACCGCGGTGGACGGCGGCTATGAGTTCCGGGCGGTGTTCCACGACCCGTCCGGCCGGTTCGAGGTGCCCGCGCCCTTCGTGGTGCGGCACTCCGCGCCGGTCGGCGACGACGGGGCGGCGGGCCGGGCGGCGGAGCTGCTGACCGAGCTGGAGGCGCGCGGGCCGGCGCCGTGGTTCCCGGGCGCCGCCGAGGAGTTCGCCGCGCTGACCGGTGTCACCGCGGCCACGGCCGCGCTGGTCGTGGCCGGACTGCCGCGCCTCGACACGGACGGGCGCGGCTTCCTGCCGCCCGGGGTGCGGGAGACGCTGGGGGTGAAGGCGGCGGACGCGGCCGTCGCCAGGGACCAGCTCCGCGCGCTGACCGTGGAGGTGCGGCGAGCGCTGGTGGCGGCGCTGCTGCCGGAGAGCCCGGCCCGGTTGTGGACGGACGGCCCGGACGCCGCCGCGGCGGCCGGTGTGTGGCTGCGCGAGGTGGGCCGGAAGCCGTCCGTGCCGGAGGCGGTGCTCGGCGAGGCCGTCCGCGTCACGCCCGAGGCGGGCAGGTGGCTGCCCGCGCTGCTCGACCCGGCCGGTGATCCGCTGCTCGTCCGGGACCTGGAGTGGGAGATCAGGGAGGACCGCGCCTGGCCCACCGAGGACGTGCCCGGCTTCACGGCGGACGTCCTCGTCGGCACCGTGTCGATGGCGGCCTGGCTCGCGCACCGGCTCCCGGCGGGCGACGCGATGCGCGCGGCGCTGCCCGCCGCCCTGGCCGCGGTGCGGGACCGGCTGGCCGCTCCCGGGCTGATGCTGGATCTCGGCCGGTTCGTCAGCCTGCCCGCGTTCCGCAAGGTGGCCGGCCATCCGACGGAGACCGGGGAGGGCTTCGAGCGGTACGGCGCCGTCGTCATGGCCACGCACGACGACGAGCCGGCCCCCGCGATCCGGGTGGCGCTGCTGGACGACGAGGGGAACGATCCGTTCCTGCCGGTGCTCCGCGCCGAGGCCGGGCCGCCGTTCCCGCCGGAGGCGGCGATGCGCATGGTGCGCGACCCCCGGTTCGGGCTGCTGCTGGCGGACCCGGGCGACCCGGCCGGGGGCGAGCGGGACAGGGACGGCACCTGGTGGCCGCAGGACCCGTCGCGTTCGGTGCCGGAGCTGGTGGCGGAGGCGGCCGGGGAGCACGGCCTCGGCACGGACGCCGCCGCGCTGTATCTGATGCTGCTGGCCATGCCGGACCCGACCGACCGGCACGTGGCCCGCTGGACGGGCTGGAAGCCGGCCCGTCTCAGGGCGGCGCGCGCCGAGCTGGCCGCGACCGGGCTGGTGGTGGAGGGCAGCCGCACGCGGGCCGGGCGCTCGCTGTTCCTGCCCGGCGGCTGGGTGGTGTCGGGCGTGGCGGGGATCGCGCCGCTGGAGCGGTGGAAGCTCCCGATGACCGACCTGCTGGTCGAGCAGGACGACGGCAGGGTCGCCGCCCCGCTGGGGGTGGTCGTGCCGGGCGAGCCCGCCGCCGATCTGTACCGGCGGGCGTGGCAGCGGGTCCGGGAGGGCGACGTGCCCCGCCTGGAGGAGCTCGCGATACGCCGCGGCCGTCGCCGCTGACCCGGCCGGCCGGGCCCACCGCTCGGCCCTGGGACGCGCGGCCGTCGTACGCGGCGGCCCGCGCGTCCCCGTCGTACCGTCCGTTCCTCCGTCCTGCCCGTCCGAGACCCGACGCCGGAAACCCGCCGTCCGAGACCCGCCGTCCTGCCCGTCCGAGACCTGCCGCCCGAAACCCGACGTCCGAGACCGCCGCACCCGTACTCCGCACCGAGAGGACTCGCCATGCCTCCGACTTCGCCCCCGGCCCCGGCTCCGGCCACGCCCGGTGAGCCGGCGGACGCGCCGCCCGCCCGGCAGACGCTGCCCGCCGAGGAGCGGTATGCCGCCGAGCTGTCGTTCCTCGCGGCCCACGACGACGGCCCGCGCCCGCCGGGGTGGCGGCTGACCCCGCGCGCGGTCGTCACGTTCGTCTGCGGCAGTGGCGGCGCGGCGCTGCGGCTGCCCCGGCCGCAGGAGGGTCTGCCCGAGCGGCTGGAGATCCCCGCCAAGTTCGTCGGCGAGCGGGCGCTGGTCGAGCGCTGTGTGGTGACGCTCGCCGGTGAGCGCGGCCTGCTGCTGGTCGGCGAGCCCGGCACCGCCAAGTCGATGCTGTCGGAGCTGCTCGCCGCCGCCGTGTGCGGCTCCAGCGCGCTCACCGTGCAGGGCACGGCCGGCACCACCGAGGACGCCTTCCGCTACGGGTGGAACTACGCGCTGCTGCTCGCCCAGGGACCTGGCCCGCTGGCGCTGGTCGACTCGCCGGTGCTGAGCGCCATGCGCACGGGCCGGGTGGCGCGCGTGGAGGAGATCACCCGCTGCCTGCCCGAGGTCCAGGACGCCCTGGTGTCGATCCTGTCCGACCGGCGGCTGAGCGTTCCAGAGCTGGCGGGCACGGACGACGCGCAGGTCGCGGCGGCCCCGGGTTTCGCCGTGATAGCCACGGCGAACCTGCGCGACCGGGGCGTCTCCGAGATGTCGGCCGCGCTGAAGCGCCGGTTCAACTTCGAGACGGTGCACCCGATCGCGGACGCCGACGCCGAGACGGCCCTGGTGCGCGCGCAGGCCGGGGCCGCCGTGCGGCGGGCGGGCGCGTCGTTCGGCGTGGACGACTCCGTTCTCGACGTGCTCGTCACCGTCTTCCGCGACCTGCGGTCCGGCCGGTCCGCCGAGGGCTGGGACGTGGAGCGGCCGGGCACGGTCATGTCCACCGCCGAGGCCGTGCAGGTCGCCGCGTCCCTGGGCGTGGCCGCCGCCTATCTGCCGGGCGGGGACGTCCTGGATCTGGTGCCGGGGCATCTGCTGGGCGTCGTCCGCAAGGACGACGCGTCGGACCACGCGCGGCTGCTGGGCTACTGGGACGGTCCCGTCCGGCGCCGCGCCGAGGAGGGCTCGGCGCTCTGGCGCCGTCTGTGGGAGCTGCGGGAGAGCCTGCGGTGACCGTCACCACACCCCGCGTGCCGCACCCGTCCCGCCCGCCCGGCGCGAGCGCGGGCGACGGCGGCGGCCAGGGCCCGGACGGCGCACGGGGCGCCGATCCGCGGGCCGCCGTCGACGCACTGGCCGCGTCGGCGCGCCCGTTCCTGCTCGGCGTGCGACACCACAGCCCGGCGCTGGCCGCCGTGGTGCCCGCCCTGCTCGACGCCTGCGACGCGGACACCGTCTGCGTGGAGCTGCCGGCCGACTTCGGGCCGTGGCTCGCGCACCTGGCCGACCCCGGCACGCTCGCCCCCGTCGCGCTCGCCGGAACGAGGCGGGACGGGCGGCTCGGCTTCTATCCGTTCGCGGACTTCTCCCCCGAGCTGGCCGCGCTGCGCTGGGCCAGGGACCGGGGCGCCGACGTGATCTGCTGTGACCTGCCGCTGTCCGACCCCGGCTGGGACGTGAGCGCCCCGGACGGGGAGGGGCCTGGCGGCGGGGGCGGCGGTCCCGCGTTCGCGGACGCCCTCGCCGACGCCGGGACCGGCCGCGACGGTGACGACATGTGGGACCGGGCCGTCGAAGTCCTGGCCCCCGGCTGCGCGCCGGAGGCGGTCCGGCGGGCGGCGCTCGGCGTCGGCTGGGCGCTGCGCCGCGACGCGGAGCGCGGCGGCGGCGTCCCGCCGTCCGACCTGGCCCGCGAGGCGCACATGCGGCGGGTCATCGCCGCTGCCGCCGCCGGAGGCGGGCGGGTGGCGGCGGTCGTCGGCGCGTTCCACGCGCCCGCGCTGCTCTCCCCGCCGCCCGGGGCGGACGGCCGGGAGTCGGACGGCCGGGAGTCGGACGACAGCGCGGCGGGTGGCGGCGCGGCGGGCGGTGCCGACGGCGGTGACGAGTCGGTCTCCGTGGTGACGTCGCTCGTTCCGTACGCCTTCGGCCTGCTGGATTCCCGCTCCGGCTATCCGGCGGGCATCCGCGACCCGCGCTGGCAGCAGGCCGTCCTCGCCGCGGGCGGCGACCCGGACCGGGTGCGGGACGCCGCCGCCCGCGCCGTCACCGACGTGTGCCGCGCGCTGCGCGCGGCGGGACACACGGCGGGCACCGGCGAGGCGGCCGAGACGCTGCGGCTCGCGTGCGACCTGGCGCGGCTGCGCGGGCTGCCCGCCCCGGGGCGTGGCGAGCTGGTGGAAGCGGTCACGTCCGTGCTCGGTCAGGGCGAGCCCCTCGGGCGCGGCCGGGCCCTCGCCGCCGCGCTGGAAGCGGTGCTGGTGGGATCCGACCGTGGCCGCGTCACGCGGGCCGCGCCCCGGTCCGGGCTGGGCCCGTCCGTGGAGGCCGAGCTGGCGGAGTTGCGGCTGCCCGGCCCCGAGCGGCCCGAGGCGCGGGAGGTCAGGCTCGACCCGCTGCGCTCGGCGCTCGACCGGCGCCGCGAGACCCTGCTGCGCCGGCTGGCGGTGTGCGGCGCGGGCTACGGCGAGCCGGTCGCGGTCGGCGGCACCGGCGACGGCACCGCGCTCACCACCCGGTGGCGGCTGGCCTGGACACCGGCCGTGCCGGTCCGGCTCGACCTTGCGGGCGTGCGCGGCGTCACCGCCGCGCTGGCCGCCGCCGGGACGCTGCGCGAGGCGTTCCGCCGCGAGGCCGCCGAGGGCGGCCCCACCTGCGCCCAGACGCTGGCCGGGCTGCGCGCCGCCGCCGAGTGCGACCTGCCGGAGCTGGTGGCCGACCGTCTCGCCGACGCGTCCGCCACGCTGCCCCGGTCCGCCACCCTGGCGGAGCTGGTCGAGGCGCTGGACCTGCTGGAGGCGCTGCGCCGGGGCCATCTGCCCGGCCTCGCCCCCGAGGGCGGCGCGGATGTCGCCGCCCTCGCCGCCACCCTGCTGGACGCGGCCGTCCGGTCGCTGCCCGGCCTGGCCGGGAGCGACCGGCCCGAGGACGCCTCGGCGCTGATCGCGCTGTGCGCGCGGGCCGGGGAGCACCGCCTCGGCCTGCGGCTGGACGACGCGCTGGCCGATCTCGGCCGCACGGGTGCACCGCTGGTGCGCGGCGCCGCCCTCGCGGCCCGGGTCCTCCTCGATCTGGACCCGGCCGACGCCCTCGGTGACCGGATCGCGGGCTGGGTCGACACCGCCGCGTCGCCGGAGGGCCGCCGTCGGCTGTCCGGCCTGCTGCGGGGCCTGCTCACGGCCGCGGGTCCGCTGCTGGAGGCGGCCCCGGCGGCGCTCGGCCCGCTGCTCGACCGGGTGGACACGCTGCCCGACCAGGGTTTCCTGGAGCGGCTGCCCGCCCTGCGCGGCGGGTTCGACACCCTCGCCCCGGCCGCGCGCGACCGGCTGCTGAGCGAAGTGGCCGACCACCTCGGGGACCGGCCGGACCTGACGCTGGACGCGCCGCCCGCGCTCCTCGCCCTGTGGTCCGAGGCGGACGCCGCCGGGCTGGCGGCGGTGGCGGCGCTGTCGTCCCTGCGCCTGCCGTCACCCCCTCGTGACGAGCCCGCCCCGGTCACCGGGCCGCCCCGGGGACAGTCGGCGGAACGGGCGGCGGCGACCGGCCGGCGGCTGTCCCCGGCCGACCGCTGGCGCCTGCTGCTGGGCCGGGAGAGGGACCGGCTCGCGCCGGACGCCCGCCGTTACGCGCACGCCCTGGACGAGCTGTACGGGTCGGGGCGCGGCGAGGGCGCGGACGACTTCGAGGAGCGGGCGGGCGCGGGCGGCGGGCGCGAGGCGTCGTTCCCGGGCGTGCGGGAGTGGGCGGAGGAGCTGGACGCCCTGTTCGGCGCGGACGTCCGCGAGGAGGTCCTGGCCCGCGCGGCCGACCGGGGCCGGACCGACGTGCTCGGCGTCCTCGACCCCGCCTCGGTGCGGCCCTCGGTGGAGCTGCTCACGTCCGTGCTCTCCCTCGCGGGCGGCATGCCCGAGCAGCGGCTGGCCCGGCTGCGTCCGCTCGTCCGCCGCCTGGTGGACGAGCTGTCCCGGGAGCTGGCCACCCGCCTGCGGCCCGCGCTGACCGGGTTGGCGTCGCCGCGCCCGACCCGGCGGCCCGGCGGCCGGCTCGACCTGCCGCGCACCCTGCGGGCCAACCTCGCCCATGCCCGCCGCCTCGGCGACGGCCGGACCGTTGTCGTGCCGGAGCAGCCGGTGTTCGGCACGCGGTCGCGGCGGGAGGCGGACTGGCGGCTGGTTCTCGTGGTCGACGTGTCCGGCTCGATGGAGTCGTCCGTCGTCTGGTCGGCGCTCACCGCCGCCGTGCTGGGCGGCGTGCCCACCCTCTCCACACACTTCCTCGCCTTCTCGACGGACGTGATCGACCTGACCGGCCGGGTCAGTGATCCGCTGTCACTGCTGCTGGAGGTGCGGGTGGGCGGTGGCACGCACATCGCGGCCGGGCTCGCGCACGCCCGTTCACTGGTGACGGTGCCCAGCCGCACGCTCGTGGTGGTGGTCAGCGACTTCGAGGAGGGCCACCCGCTGGGCGGGCTGCTCGGCGAGGTCCGCGCGCTGGCCGGGTCCGGGGTGCGGCTGATGGGCTGCGCCGCCCTGGACGACACCGGTACCCCGCGCTACTCCGTCCCGGTCGCCGGGCAGCTCGCCGCCGCGGGCATGCCCGTCGCCGCCCTCAGCCCCCTCGCCCTGGCCCGCTGGGTCGGCGACTGTCTCCGGGGAGACCACCGATGAACGCCGCGCTTCCCCCGGTGGCCCCGGACGTGGCCGCCGCCGCCGTGGAGAGCCTCACCTCCCGGCTCCGGAAGAGGCTGGACGCGGCGGTCGAACGGTGCGCCGCCGCGCCCGTCACCGCCGACGGCGGGACGCTGCGGGTGCGGTGGGGCGAGGACGCGGAGGTGCTGCTCGTTCCCGGCCCGTCCGGCGCGATCACCGACGCGGGTCAGGCGCGCTGCACGTGTCTGCTGGCGCCGCGCTGTCTGCACCGGGCCGCCGTGCTGAACGCCTGCCCGCTCGCGGACGGGCGCGTCGCGGACGAGCGCGACGCGGACGAGCGCGACGCGGACGAGCGCCCAGCGGACGGATGTGTCGCGGACGGGGACGGGGAGCCTCCGGTTCCCGCGGTGGCTCCGGAGGCCGCGCGGCCGACCCAGGCCGATGGGGCGGCACCGGAGGCCGTGGCGCCGGATGCGGCGCGCTGCGCGGCGGCGGCCGGGCTGTGGGCCGCGGCGGCGGCCGTGCTGGTGGCGGGGGTTCCGGCCGCCGACGCCGTCGCCCAGGCCGAGTTGCTGCGCGCCGCCCACAGCGCCCGGCTCGCCGGGCTGCTCCGCGCGGAGGCCGCCGCGTTGCGCGTGGTGCGCGGCCTGCGGGCCGCGCGGGCACGTCACGACGGTCACCGGCTGGCCGACCTGACGTCGGCGCTGCGCGAACTCCTGCTCACCACCGGGCGGCTCGCCGCCGCCGACCCCGACCCGGCGCTCATCGGCACCGCGCGCCGCGCCTACCGGCCGGGCGGCGGCCTGCGGGTCCACGGCGTGTGCCGGGAGCCGGTGATCAGCGCCACCGGCTACGGCGGCGTGGTGACGCATCTGCTCGGGGAGGACGGCCGCTGGTTCTCCGTGGCCGACGTCCGGCCGGGCGGCCCGGCGCGGGCCGTGGGCGCGGCGACGGCCACGGTCGCGCTGGGCCCCGCCGCGCTCGACCACGCCGCGCTCGCCCGCGGCGGGCTGGTGATCTCGGGCGCGACCGTCTCCGCCGAGGGCCGCCTCGGCGCGGGCCGCGGCGTGCGCGCCACCCCGCTCCCCGGGCGGCCGTGGGGGGAGGGCCCGATGGCCGCGCTGTTCGCCCGCCCGCTCGGGGAGGCGGTGGCGGCGCTCCTCGCGGGCGACGACGACGGCGGCGGGGCGGCGGACGAGCCGATCGGCTGCGACCTGGTGATCACGGGCGCCACCGGCGATCAGGTGCTCGCCCGCGAGCTGCGCGCCGGTGCCCCGGCCGGTCCGGTGATCCGGCTGGTCGCGGCGGACGGCCACCCCTCCCTGGCCCACACGGCCAACCTGCGCCGGCTCGCCTCCCGCCCCGGCCTGTGCGTCCGCGTCGTGGCGCGGCTCGACCGGGACCGGGCGGCCACCCTGCGCCCGCTCGCGGCCGGGCCGGTGCCCGGCGCGGCGCACACGCTGCGCCTGCCCGACGCCTGGCTCGGCCACGCGGACCTGGGATACGACCGCATCGAGGGCGCGCACCTGCCGACCGCTCCCGCCGCCGGGGCGATGAGCGGCGCGGGGGTGGATCCGCTGGGCGACGCGCCGTTGTGGCGGGTGCGGCGGCTGGTGGAGCTGGCCGTCGCGGGCGGGCGGCGGGCGGTCGCGGAGTCGGGCCGCGACAGCGCGGGGACGCGCGCTCCGCTGCGTCGCGCGGGGCTGCGCACGGCCGCCGGCCTGTGCGCGGCCCTGTCGGCCGAGGCCGACCGCCGGGGCCGGGACGTGTTCGGCCGCCTCGTCGGCGCCGACCCCGACGGGTACGCGCGGGCGTGGCTCGCCACGGCCGTCTACCTCGCGGCCGCCGAACGGGCCCTGATAGCAGCCTCCTGGCGCGACCCGGACGGCGAGCCCGAACCGGACCGCGAGCCCGAGCCGGAGCCCGAGCAGGCGTGAGCGGCCGGACGGCGCGGGGTCACAAGCTGCCGAGGTCCGTGCCGATCCAGTGCTCGGGCCGGAGGTGGAAGACGACCTGCTCGCCGTGGTCGCGCCAGGCGTACTCCACGTATCCGTCGACCTTCCCGGGCGGCAGGTAGCGCGCCGCCAGCTCCCGCAGCAGGGCGCGGGTGGCGGGCGCGGTGCCGGTCACCGGGCCCTCGACGGAGACGTAGCGGATGGTCGGCTCCAGACGGTCGACCATGAGCGTGAAACGGCCCGCCGCCCTGATGAGCCGTGCCTTGCGGGAGTCCGCGCCGGTCATGATCCAGATGTCGCCGCCGGGCGCGTACTGGTACCAGATCGGGACGGTCAGCGGCGCCCGCCCCTCTCCCTCGGCCACGGACAGGGCCGCGATGTGCGGCTCGGCGAGGAACGCTTCGCGCTCTTCACGGGTCAGAGCCATCGGAAACTCACTCCTTCGTCTGCTTCGTTGGCTTGGTCCGCATCGGAGAACCACGCGGACCGTGCGGCACTTCCCGCATCGGCTCCCTCCCCCCCTCCCTCCCGAGTCCGCGCGATACCGGGAGTTCGGGCGGCGGGGCACGGTCCGCCTCGCCCGGATCCGGCGATCGACCGAGCCGGGCCTGAGTCTGACGAGGTTCCGGGACGTCGTCGCGGACGACGACGGCGGCGGCAGCGACCCGCGCGAGGAACCGGCCGCCCTGTTCGAGGAGATGGCGCGCCATCCCGGGCCCGAGCCGGTGATGGCCACGAAGGAGCGGGAGTTGCCGACGCTGCTGAACGGGACGGCCGTGCCGGGGGGGCGCGGGCGACGGCGCCGGGAGGAGAGGAGAGCGGCGGCAGGCCGTCCGGCTGCTCCGGTCCCGGCGGCACGAACTCGTGCTGTGGTGCGGCCTCTTCCGCCGGATCGGGCGGCGCCCCCGGCACGGCGCGGACACGGGCGGCCTGGCGGTGCCGTACGCGGGCGGGCAGCCGCCGTCGCGATCGTGGCGCCGCGCCTCCCGGTCGTCGAAACGGTGGCGCCGCCGCTGCTCATCCCCTGGCCGCCGGTGCACGGTGCCGGCCGCGACGGTTCGCCGCGCGTGCGGTACGGCGCCCTGGTCGACGGCCGGGTGCCGACCGGGTGCCGACCGGGCACGTCGCCCCCGCCCGGCCGGAATGGCGCTGCCCCGGCGGCGGTCCATCCGGCGCCCCGGACCGGCCGTCGCCGCCCTGGCGCCGCCGGAGAGGGAAGGAGGGCATCAATGAAGCTGAGCCTGAGCTTGTCAACTTTCCTCGGGCCGAGTTATAAAGGGTGTTGTCGGTAATGCACGCGTTCCGGACACGAGGAGGTATCGATGATGCTGCTGCAGACCGACCCCTTCCGTGAGCTCGACCGCCTCGCCCAGCACGTGCTCGGTGCCGCGTCCCGGCCGGCCGCCCTGCCCATGGACGCCTGGCGCGAGGGGGACACGTTCGTGGTGGAGCTGGACCTCCCCGGCGTGGACCCCGAGGCGATCGACATCGACATCGAGCACAACGTGCTCACCGTGCGGGCCGAGCGCCGCTCGCACGCCGGTGAGGACGCGGAGGTGGTGACCGCCGAGCGGCCCACCGGCTCGTTCAGCCGCCGCCTGTTCCTCGGCGAGACGCTGGACACCGAGCGCATCGACGCCGCGTACGAGGCGGGCGTCCTGCGGCTGCGGATCCCGGTGGCCGAGCAGGCCAAGCCCCGCAAGATCGCCATCAGCGGCGGTGGCGAGCGCCGGTCGATCAGCGCCTGATCAGGGCCTGCCCCACCCGGCGGTCGTGGGGCGTGGGGGGGGGGGGGGGGGGGGGGGGGGGGGGGGGGGGGGGGGGGGGGGGGGGGGGGGGGGGGGGGGGGGGGGGGGGGG
>NZ_JBPQTQ010000034.1:0-44945 GCF_051386415.1 Streptomyces sp. URMC 129 | reverse complement strand
CCTTCGCGCCGGACCGGGGTGGGCGGGTCGGGTCACGCCGAACTGATGACGGGCGTCCTCAGGTTAGGATCCGGTGGCAGTCGCCGTCAACGCCCGGGAGTGTGCCGCCCCATGACGCAGCAGCCGCCGGCCGCGCGGTCCACGTGGGCGGGTACCACGCTGGACGCCCGCCGCGCCGCCCGCCGCCGCACCCTGCTCGACACGGCGCTGCGCCTGGCCGGGACCGAGGGCTGCGCGGCGGTGACCGTGCGGTCGACGTGCCGCACGGCGCGACTCACCGACCGGTACTTCTACGAGTCGTTCGCCTCCCGCGACGCTCTGCTGCTCGCGCTGTACGACGAGGTCGCCGGGGAGGCGCTGGCCGCGCTGCGGGCGGCGGCCCCGGACGCGCGGGCCGCCGTCGAGGGGTTCCTCGCCGTCCTCGCGGACGACCCGCGCAAGGGCCGGGTGCTGCTGCTGGAGCCCCTGACCGACCCGGTGCTGGGCCGCCGGGGCAGCGAGCTGATGCCCGTCTTCGCGGACCTGGTCGGCGCCCACCTGGGCGTCGACCCCGGCGCCCCGCACACCCGGATGACGGCCACCGCGATCATCGGCGCCCTGACCAGCCTGTTCACCCGGTGGCTGGAGGGCGCCCTGCCCGCCGACCGGGCCGAACTGACGGCCTACTGCGTGCGCCTGCTCACCACCACGGCGGAACTGGCCCGGCCGCCGGACCCGGCGCCCGGGGGCGGGGACGTGAGGGTGAGCTGACGCCGCGTCACGGGCCGGGCGGCGTCGCGGAGACACCGGCGGCTCCTGCTGACCGGCCGACCGATCGACTGACCGGCCGACCGGCCGACCCTATGCGCCCGTAACGTGCCGGTACGGCCGCCCCGTTCACCGGCACTCCGGAGAACTCGCGCGCACCGCCACGGACACTCCCCCGAAGCGCTGTCAGTGCCCGGCGATAGCGTGGTCGTCATGGAGCGCATCGAGACAGCCGAGATCCCCGGCCGGGCCGGCCCCGCCGCCACCGCAGAGGTCCGGCCGCGCGGGGTGGGACCGGTCCGCACGCGGTACGCGCCGGATCCCGACGGCGATCCGGACCCCGGCGAGATCGTCTGGACCTGGGTGCCCTACGAGGAGAACGACGGGCGGGGCAAGGACCGGCCCGTGCTCGTGGTGGCGCGCGAGGAGGCGCTCGGGACCGTGCTCGCCGTCCAGCTCTCCAGCCGGGACCGGAGCGGCGACGCGGAGTGGCTGCCGCTCGGCTCCGGCCCCTGGGACCGCTCCGGGCGCGACTCGTGGGTGGACCTGGAGCGCGTCCTGCGCGTGCACCCGGGCGGCATGCGGCGCGAGGCGTGCGCGCTGGACCGCGCCCGGTTCCAGCGCGTGGTGCACAGCCTCCAGGCCCGGCACGGCTGGCGCTGAGCCGATGCCCCAGGACATACCCGCCGGCCTGCGGGCCGACCGCTTCGTCGTGCTCGACTGCGAGACCACCGGCTTCAGCCCCGAGCGCGGCGACCGCATGGTCTCCCTCGCCCTGGTGACCGTCGAGCGCGGCGTCATCACCGAGCGCTGGAGCAGCCTGGTCGACCCCGGCCGCGACACCGGCCCGGTCCACATCCACGGCATCACCAACGCCGAGGCCGCCGCCGCCCCGCGCTTCGCCAGCCTCGTGCCGGAGATCCTCCGCAGGCTCGACGGCGCCGTGCTGGTCGCGCACAACGTCGGCTTCGACCTCCGTTTCCTCGCGATGGAGCTGGAGCTGGCCGGGAGCGACCGCCTCCCGGCGACCGCGCTGGACACGCTGCGGCTGGCCCGGCGCTTCCTGCCCGAGCTGGACAACCACCGGCTGACCACCTGCGTCGCCGCCCTCGGCATCCCGCACCGCGCCCACCGGGCCGACTCCGACGCCGAGGTCACCGCCGTGCTCCTCGGCGAGCTGCTGCGGCGCGCCGCCGAGAACGGGCACACGGACCTGAGCCGCCTCAGCGCCCCGGCCGAGGAGGTGCTGCGGCAGGAGCGCCGCAAGCGGGTGCGGTGCGACGCGGACACCGACGGCATCACCGCCGGGCACCGGGACGCGCACCTGGTCATCGCGGAGTGGTGGGGCGGCGCGGGCGGGTGGCTCGCCGCGCTGGAGACCCTGCGCGCCGAGGGCTGCCCGGAGGCGGGGCGGCTGTGGGGATGGTTCGGCGGCATGCTGTGCGGCGAGACGTCCGTCTTCGGCCCGCCCAGCCCGGCGCTGGCCCGCGAGGCGCTCCGCACCGGGCTGCGGCTCCAGCTCGCCGACCCGGGCACGGCGCACCGCGAGGACGTCGGCCAGATCGTGACGCACCTCGCCACGCTCGACCGGGGCGCCCGTACCCCCGCCCACCTGCTCGGCCTCTACCCGGACTCGGCCGCCGCCATCGCCGCCCTGCCCGCCTGCGCCGGCTGCTGGTCGTGCGACGCGCTCGGCCTGTGCGACACCGGCAGCGCGGGCGGCGCCCTCGTCTCCCACTACGGCGCGGCCACCCCGCACGCCGACGAGCTGGCCGGTCACCTGCCGCTGCTGGCCGCCGCCGGGGAGCGCGCCGCGCTGGGGCGCGGCGCCCGGTACGCCGGGCAGGTGTGGGAGCGGCAGGACCGCGTGGCGGAGGCCGTCCGGCTCTGGCACTGGGCGCTGGACCACGGCGCGCGCGACCCGGTGATCTTCAACCGCCTGTCGATGCACCACGAGCGGCGCCGTGACCACGCCACGGCCCTGGCCCTGTGCGAGCAGGCGCTGGCCACCCGCCCCGCCACCGGCACCGCCCGCGCCACCTGGGACGCGATCACCCGCCGCGCCGCCCGCTGCCGCCGCCATCTGTCGGCCGTCGGCTGACCCGGCGGCCCGGCTCGGCCGCTCCGGGGGCGCCCGCGCCTAGGGTGATCATGGTCCGTGCCGAACGGACGTGTGTTCGCCTGTGAGGAGGCCGGTGGTGACGGAGTCGGTGGTAACGAAGTCGGTGACGGAGTCGGTGGAGGCCCTGGAGGAGATGCCGCTGGACTGGCGGCGTGCGCTGGCGATCGTCGCGCATCCCGACGATCTGGAGTACGGCGCCGCCGCGGCGGTCGCGGAGTGGACGGACGGGGGGCGGGAGGTCGCGTATCTGCTCGTCACCCGGGGCGAGGCCGGGATCGACACCCTCGCGCCGGAGGAGAGCGCCCGGATCAGGGAGGCCGAGCAGATCGCCAGCGCGGCCGTCGTCGGCGTGCGCTCCGTGGAGTTCCTCGACCACCGGGACGGCGTCATCGAGGAGGGCGCCGCGCTCCGCCGCGACCTGGCCGCCGCCATCCGGGCGCACCGGCCCGAGCTGCTGATCACGCTCAACCACCGCGACACCTGGTCCTGGGGCGGCGGCCGGGCCTGGAACACCCCGGACCACCGGATCGTCGGGCGCGCCGTCCTCGACGCGGCCGGGGACGCGGGCAACCGCTGGATCTTCCCCGAACAGCTCCGCGAGAACGGCGGCGCCCTGGAGCCCTGGGACGGCGTGCGGTGGGTCGCGGTCGCGGGCTCGCCGGAGGCGACCCACGCCCAGGCCGTCGGCGAGTCCGCCATGGCCCGCGCGGACGCCTCGCTGGCCGAGCACCGCGCCTACATCGCCGCGCTCACCGATCAGGACCCGGCCGACTACGCACGGGAGCTGCACACCACCGTGGCCGACGCCGTCGCGGCCCGGTTCGGCGGGCGCCGGGGCGTCGCCTTCGAGGTTTTTCCGCGCTGAAAAACGGCCCCGGAAGTGGTGCTCGCCACAGGGGTCAGAGCGCCTACGACGCGCAATAGGAGATGAATGTGACCAAGGGCCGGGACTTTGGTCCCGGCCCGCCGGGAATTCCGGCGGGGGAGACGGCCGACTTCCGGGCCTCTGGGGGAATCCGCAGGTGGCAGCGGTGCAGGTGGGAGGTGGCGCGCGGTTGCGGTGCCGGATCGGCCCGAATACCGGGTCGCCGGCGCGCTGTGGCGGGACCTTTTTCCCTCGTTTTCGCTACGGGGCCGCTTAGTAATAGCGGTGTTTGGTGGGGGCGAATCGGGCGGTTATCAATGAACTCGTCCGGCCAGACAGGTCGGAATTCCCGAGACACAGAGGTAGTCACCTGATGCCGAACACCACCACCACGAACCGCGCCCCCAAGACCGCCCGTATCCGCGCCCGCGCCGCCGCCGTCGTGACGGCCGGTGTGTGCGCCTCGGTGGCCCTGACGGGTGCGGCGGTGGCGGCTGAGGGCGCCCACGCCGACGTGATCGCCGCCGCGCAGACCGCCAGCACCCTCGCCGAGGCCACCGAGGCCCAGGCGCAGGCGCAGGAGAAGGCCGCGGACGCCGCCGAGAAGAAGGCCGCCGCCGAGGCCGAGGCCAAGGCGGAGGCCAAGGAGAGCGCGTGGGTCGCCCCGATCTCCGACGACTACACCCTGTCCGCCACGTACGGCAACAGCGGTGACCGCTGGGCCTCGACCCACAGTGGCCAGGACTTCGCCGTCCCGTCCGGCACCCCGGTGCACTCGGTCCACAGCGGCACGGTCGTCAAGGCCGGCGGCAACGGTGCCGGCGACGGCGCGGCGTACGGCAACGCCATCGTGGTCAAGCACTCCGACGGCACCTACACGCAGTACGCGCACCTGTCCAAGGTCGAGGTCAAGGTCGGCCAGACCGTCTCCACCGACGAGCAGATCGGCCTCTCCGGCAACACCGGTAACAGCAGTGGCCCCCACCTGCACTTCGAGGTCCGGACCACGCCCGACTACGGCTCGGCCATCGACCCCATGAAGTTCCTGCGCGACCAGGACGCCGACGTGTGAGCCGACCGGCACCTCAGCCGGTGAGCGCGGCGGCCCGCTGCCTGCGGCACTCCCTCGCGAGTGCCGGATAGGCCGCCGCGATGGCGCCATAGATCCGCCCGGTGAGCAGCCGACGGCCCTCCGCCCGGCTCGCGCCGGGCGGCAGCGCTTCCAGCAGCAGCACCAGCGGGGCCACCGTGTCCCGCAAGAACTCCACCTTCCAGCGGGCCAGCTCCGCGGGGGACGCCGACCCGGCCGTGGCCGGGCTCGGCCGGTGCCCCCACGAGAGCGCGGCCCGCTCCGCGTCCCGCAGATTCCGGTGCCGGACGGCGCGCTCCGTCAGCTCGGCCGGGGAGAGCCGCGGCAGCTCCACGGGCGCGGTCCGGATCGCCTCCAGCGCCTCCGCCCGCCGCCGCGCGGTCGCCGCCCGCAGCGCCTCGGCCCGGCGCCGCCGCAGCTCACGGGCGGCGACGAAATCGGGCCGCCGCTCGGCCTCCCCGACCCGCGAGGCCAGATACAGCGCCTCGGGCGCCGTCACATCCGGCCCGCCCAGAAAGGCGCGCATCAGGAACGGCGTCCATCCCCGCGCCCGCAGCGCGGCCGGCGAGCAGTACGCGACCGCGGTCCGGTCCTCGGGCTGGGCCATCGTCCCCCTCCTGTCCCCCGGAGAGATGCCCCCGCGCACAGGCCGGGAACCTCAGAACAACGGCCGCGGCAGGACCCCCTCCAGCGCCAGCAGCGCCCGCTTGGTCTCCAGGCCGCCGCCGAAGCCGCCTATGCCCCCGTCAGCCGCGACCACCCGGTGGCACGGCACGACCACCGGCAGCGGATTCGCCCCCATCGCCGCCCCGACCGCCCGCGCCGCGCCCGGGTCCCCGACCCGCTCGGCCAGCTCCCGGTACCCCACGACGCTGCCGAACGGCACCGAGGCCGCCAGCTCCCGCAGCACCCGCGCGGTGAAGCCGGAGACCAGCGACCAGTCCAGCGGCAGCCGGAAATCGCGCAGCCCACCCCCGAAATACGCCGCCAGCTCCGCCCCCGCCCGCGCCGGCAGCGGATCGCGCTCCGGCCCCCCGGCGGGGACCGGGCGCACGCCCAGGACCGCCGCCAGCCGGTCCAGGCACCGGCGGACCGTGCGCTCGTCCGCGTGGAACGCCACGTGCACCAGCCCGGCGCCGGTGGCGGCGAGGAACAGCGGGCCGATCGGCGTCCCCCGCACCACCCACGCACACCGTGTGTCACTGCTCATGGCCAGGAGCGTACGGGGAGCCACTGACAATCGGCGGTCAATCGGCGGTCAATCGGCGGTCAATCGGCGGTCAATCGGCGGCCCCGGCCGCGGGGCCGGGCCCGGACAGGGGGCTACCGGGCCCCGAGGGCCTCCAGGATCACGTCGGGGTAGTTCGTGATGATGCCGTCCACCCCGAGCGCGGCCACCTCCTCCGCCGTCGGCCCGTCGTTCACCGTCCAGGTCTGCACCAGGACCGGCTCGCCGTGCGGCCCGTCGTACGACTGGAGCTCCGCCACGTAGTCGGCCGACAGCTCGCTCACGCGCGGGTTGATCTGGTCCGCGAACGCCGCGTACTCGGCGATGTCCGCCGGGTCGGGGGCGCCGATGAAGCCCGTCGCCACGTCCGGCGCCAGCTCGTGCACGGTCCGCACCGAGGCCGCGTCGAAGCTCTGCACCACCAGCCGGTCACCCGGCCGGTCCTCCGCCAGCCAGCCCTCGGCCGCCAGCACGTCGAGGATCTCCGCCTCGATGCCCGGATACAGCTCCGGCTCCTTCATCTCCAGCAGCAGCCGCTGCCCGTTCGCCTCCAGCCGGCCCACGAACTCCGCCAGCGTCGGCACCGGCTCGCCCGCGAACTCCGCGCCGAACCAGCTCCCCGCGTCCAGCCGCGCGATCTCCTCGTACGTGAAGTCCGCGACGTTCCACGGCGCCCGGTCCGGGAACACCTCCTCCACGTCCGTGGTCCGCTCCAGCGTCGTGTCGTGCAGCAGGACCAGCTCCCCGTCCGCAGTCCGCTGCACGTCCGTCTCGACCCACGCGGCGCCCTGTTCGGCCGCCACGTCGGCGGCGACCAGCGTGTTCTCCGGCGCGTCCCCGGAGGCGCCGCGGTGGGCGACGACCGACGGGTCGGACAGGGGGACGGCGGGCGCGGCGGCCCCGGCGGCCGGCGCGGCGGCGACGCTCTCCCCGTCGGCGGCCGGGCCCAGGGTCGGCACGGCCCAGACGACGGCCAGGCCCAGCAGCCACCGGGCCCAGTCGGCGGCGGTCGTGTGCGGCATGGGGGGGACTCCTCGCTTCCGTGCGGGTCGGACGCGGGAAGACTCCCCGCCCGGCGGAAACGAGCGGGGACGGCGGCGGTTACCGTGAGCTGAACAGCGCGAGACCACCGGCCGGTGCGACCCCGTTGTCAGTGGCGGGTCGTACGGTGGAGACCATGCGGCCCGTTTCAGAGATCGAACGCACCACGGCACCCTTCGAGGTCGTCAGCCCGTACCGGCCCAGCGGCGACCAGCCGGCGGCCATCGCCGAGCTGGAGAAGCGGATCAGGGCGGGGGAGAAGGACGTCGTGCTGCTGGGCGCGACCGGCACCGGCAAGTCCGCGACGACCGCGTGGATGATCGAGCGCCTCCAGCGCCCGACGCTGGTGATGGCGCCCAACAAGACGCTGGCCGCCCAGTTGGCGAACGAGTTCCGCGAGCTCCTGCCGAACAACGCGGTGGAGTATTTCGTCTCCTACTACGACTACTACCAGCCGGAGGCGTACGTCCCGCAGACGGACACCTACATCGAGAAGGACTCCTCGATCAACGAGGAGGTCGAGCGCCTGCGGCACAGCGCGACGAACTCGCTGCTGACGCGCCGCGACGTCGTCGTCGTCGCCTCCGTCTCCTGCATCTACGGCCTGGGCACCCCGCAGGAGTACGTGGACCGGATGGTGCCGCTGAGGGTCGGCGAGGAGATCGACCGGGACGCCCTGCTGCGCCGCTTCGTCGACATCCAGTACACGAGGAACGACATGGCGTTCACCCGCGGCACCTTCCGGGTGCGCGGCGACACCATCGAGATCTTCCCGGTGTACGAGGAGCTGGCCGTCCGCATCGAGATGTTCGGCGACGAGATCGAGGCGCTGTCCACGCTGCACCCCCTCACGGGCGAGGTGATCTCCGAGGACGACCACCTGTACGTGTTCCCCGCCTCGCACTACGTCGCCGGCCCCGAGCGGATGGAGCGCGCCGTCGCGGGCATCGAGGCCGAGCTGGCCGCCCGGCTGGCGACCCTGGAGCAGCAGGGCAAGCTCCTGGAGGCCCAGCGGCTGCGGATGCGCACGACGTACGACATCGAGATGATGCGGCAGATCGGCACCTGCTCCGGCATCGAGAACTATTCGCTCCACGTCGACGGCCGCGCGACCGGCAGCCCGCCCCACACCCTGCTGGACTACTTCCCGGACGACTTCCTCCTCGTCATCGACGAGTCGCACGTCACGGTCCCCCAGATCGGCGCCATGTTCGAGGGCGACGCCTCCCGCAAGCGCACCCTGGTCGACCACGGCTTCCGGCTGCCGTCCGCCATGGACAACCGGCCGCTGAAGTGGGAGGAGTTCCTGGAGCGGATCGGCCAGACGGTGTACCTGTCGGCGACCCCCGGCCCCTACGAGCTGTCCCGGGGCGACGGCGTGGTGGAGCAGATCATCCGCCCCACCGGCCTGATCGACCCGGAGGTCGTGGTCAAGCCCACCGAGGGGCAGATCGACGACCTCGTGCACGAGATCCGCCTGCGCGTCGAGAAGGACGAGCGGGTCCTCGTCACCACGCTCACCAAGAAGATGGCCGAGGACCTCACGGACTACTTCGTGGAGCTGGGCATCCGCGTCCGGTATCTGCACAGCGACGTGGACACGCTGCGCCGCGTGGAGCTGCTGCGGGGGCTGCGCTCCGGCGAGTTCGACGTGCTCGTCGGGATCAACCTGCTGCGGGAGGGCCTGGACCTGCCGGAGGTGTCGCTGGTGGCCATCCTCGACGCCGACAAGGAGGGCTTCCTCCGCTCGGGCAGGTCCCTGATCCAGACGATCGGCCGCGCCGCGCGGAACGTGTCGGGACAGGTCCACATGTACGCCGACCGGGTGACGCCGGCGATGGAGAAGGCCATCGACGAGACGAACCGCCGCCGGGCCAAGCAGATCGCGTACAACGAGGCGCACGGCATCGACCCGCAGCCGCTGCGCAAGAAGATCAACGACATCGTCGCCACCATCGCCCGCGAGGAGGTCGACACCCGGGAGCTGCTCGGCAGCGGGTACCGGCAGCCGGGCGAGGTGCAGAAGGGCAAGGCGCCGGTGCCGACCGCGGGCACCCGGCGCGCGCCGAAGGAGCTGACCGACCGCCCGGCCGCCGAGCTGGCCGAGACGATCGAGCAGTTGACCGAGCGGATGCGGGCAGCGGCGGCGGAGCTGCAGTTCGAGATCGCGGCACGGCTGCGCGACGAGGTGTCCGATCTGAAGAAGGAGCTGCGGCAGATGCGAGAGGTCGGCCTGCGATGAGTGTGAACCTGAGCAAGGGACAGGCGATCAGCCTGGAGAAGACCGGCGGTGGCGGCCTGGCCACGGTCCGGATGGGCCTGGGCTGGCAGGCGGCCCAGAAGCGGGGCGGGCTGCTGAGGAAGCTGATGGGCGGCGGGGACATCGACCTGGACGCCTCGGCCGTGCTGTTCGCGGGGGAGAAGGCGGAGGACGTCGTCTACTTCGGGAAGCTCAGCGACGACGCCGGGTCCGTCATCCACACCGGGGACAACCTGACGGGAGGCGCCGGGCAGGAGGACGACGAGTCGATCGTGGTCATGCTGTCGCGGCTGCCGCAGCGGATCGACCAGATCGTCTTCACGGTGAACTCGTTCTCCGGGCAGAGCTTCACCGAGGTGGAGCGGGCGTTCTGCCGGCTGCTCGACGAGGAGACGGGGGAGGAGCTGGCCCGGTACACCCTGGCGGGCGGCGGCGACTACACGGCGATGATCATGGCGAAGGTGCGGCGCCAGGGCGCCGGATGGCAGATGACCGCCATCGGCACCCCGGCGACCGGCCGGACGTTCCAGGATCTGCTGCCCGCGATCACGCCGCACCTGTAGCGGGTCCGGAGGCCCGGGGGACCGGTGCCCCGGGGGTCGGCGGCTCAGCGGGTGACCGTCACCCCGGCCCGCTGCCGCTGTCCGCTGACCGTGACCTGCACGGTGACCGTGCCGGGCCGCAGCGCGGTCAGCTCGCCGGTCGCCGGGTCGAGGGCGGCGACGTGCCGCCGGCCCGCGCCGTCCGGGTCCCCCACATGGAGCCCGGCCGACCCGGACCAGTCCGCGCTGACCGGGAACGCCACGGGCACCGCGCGGGTGCCGCCGCCCGCCGTGTCCTGCGTGACCGTGGCGCCGACCGCCGCCGTGGCGCCCACGGCCAGCGTCGCGGGCGCGGTCAGCGTCAGCCCGTCCACGTGCGGCCGGGTCTGCACCGACAGCCGGTCCGCGCCGTCGGCCGGGCGCCCGTCCGCGCGCGGCTCGTCCACGCCGACGAGGATCCAGCCGGTGAACCCGCCCTCGTCCGGCGGGGCGGCCGGGACCTTCGCGGCGTTCCCGCCGATGACGTACGGCACGCCCTCCAGGTGGTAGGCGTCGAAGACCCCGACGTGGGCCCCGAAGAACGCCGCGCCCTTGCCGGTCTCCCGCCGGAAGCCGGACAGCCACGTCTCCAACAGGGCCGCCTCCCGCCGGTCGGTCATCTGGCTGACCGGCTGGGCCATGGTGTCCCTCGGCGGCACATGGCTCAGCACCACCACCGAGCCGATGGCCGGGTCCCGGGCGGCGTCGTCGAGCAGCGCCCGCAGCTCCTGGATCTGCTCGTACCCGCCGCCGCGCAGCGTGCGGGACGAGGTGTCCAGGGTGATGAACCGGGTGCCCCGGTGGTCGAACGTGCGGTGCGGCGGGCCGATCTCCTCCTCGAACGCGCCGGTCGACCCGCCCGTCACCTCGTGGTCGCCCGGCACGTAGTACCAGGGCAGGTCGTCGCCCAGCTCCTCCTCGATCATCCGCCGCGCGAACGCCAGGTTCCCCGGCGAGCCCTCGTCCACCCAGTCCCCGTTGATCACCACGAAGTCGGGGTCGGCGGCCCTGACCTCCCGCAGCGTCCGGCGGGCGGACGCGACGAGGGCGCTGCCGGGGTCCGCGGCGACGAACCGCGCGTCCGAGACCACGGCGAACCGCCAGTCCCGGTCGGCCACCTCGGCGCCGGGCGCGATCAGCGGGTCGGCCGGCACCGGCTCCTGCGGCAGCGCCACCTCGGGCGGGGTGTGCGCCCGCAGGTCGTCGATGGCGATCCGGCCCGCGTAGAGCTGGTCCGGGCGGGTCTCCGCGAGGTAGAAGCGGCGCACCGACACCGGGAAGGTCACCCCCTCCGGCACCTCGAACGTCACCTGGCGCCACCCCTCCCAGGTGATGTGCGGCGCCCGCAGTGTCTGGCTGGTGCCGTGCGCGTCGACCAGGTGCAGGGACGGCCAGGCGCCGTGGCCGTCGCCGTCGATCCACAGCGTGAAGCTCCGGGTCTGCCCGGCGACCGGGATGTCGGCGGGCGGGGTGGCATATGCGGCGCGTGTCGCGGTGCTCAGCCCGAAGTCGTAGGTCATGGCCAGCGCGCCGCCGTCGTGCCCCGCGGGCTCGGGCGCGAGCGAACCGGCGGCCCGCGCCTGGCTGAACGTCCACGCCCCGGCGTCCTCGAAGTCCGCCACGACGGTCTCCTCCAGCCCGATCGTGACGGCCAGCACGGTGGAGATCCCGCCGACGGTCACGGTGATCCGCCCGGACCCGGTCGGCCGGTCCGAGGCGGCGGTGACGCGGAAGCCGCCGCGCGCCGGGTCCGGGGCGACGGTGAACAGGGAGGTGTCGTACTCCAGGGTGGCGTCGGCCGGTTCGACGGGCGCCGAGTGCCCGGCCGCGTCGTGGCCGAGCAGGCCGAAGGACGCCTCGGCGGCCGGGTCCGCGAGCCCGACCCGGCGGGTGGTGGGCGCCAGGCGGTCCAGCGGCCCCAGCACGGTCAGCTCCGTCGAGCCGTCCGCCCCGCCCCGGGCGGCGGTGACCTCGGCGGTGCCGGGGCCGGCCGCGCGGAACACGCCGTCGCCGCTCACCCGGCCCACGTCGGGCCGGTCGCTGCGCCAGCGGACGGGCCCGGTGGCCTCGGCCGGTCCGTAGGTCTCGTCGTAGGGGGTGGCCGTCAGCCGCCGGGTGAGGCCGGGGAACACGCGGTCGGGGTGGCCGCCCGGCACGGCGTCGGCCGTGGGCGCGGTGGCCGGGTCGGCGGTGGTGGTGACGCGGAAGCCGGCGGGGACGCCGCTGCCCTCGGGGGCGGTGATGGCCAGCCCGTTGGGCACCTCGCGCTCCTGCCCGTCCGAGGGGCTGTTCACCAGGCGCGGGGCGCTGTCGCCCGGCGTGCGGGCCAGCAGGGTGGTGGAGCCGCCGCCGTCCAGGTTGAGCGCGCTCCAGGCACCGAGGTCGGCCATCATCACCGCCAGCTCGGTGAGGGTGGCGCCGTCGGAGTGCGCCTGGCGGCCGTCCACGGTCAGGACGAACATCTCCTCGCCGTCGCGGGAGAAGCCGACGGCGGTGCGCGGCGCGGTCGCGTTGTTGGGGCGGCCCTCCCAGTCCTGCGGCTCGCCGTCCGCCACCAGCACGCCCCGCCCGCCGACCGCCGTGCCGGGCAGCGGGCCGCCGTCGCCGGTCCTCGGCGCGTACTCCACCGCCACCCGGTCGCCCGCCTCCAGCCCGGCCAGGGCCGTGGCGCCGGCCTCGCGGCCCAGCAGCACGGTGCTGCCGTCCGGGACCGGGCCGCTGCCCGGCTTGTCGGACACGGCCGTGACCTCGCCGTCCTCGACCACGACCTCGGTGACGTCGGTGGCCCCGGCCACCGGCCAGGACCGGTCGGCCCCGCCCCACTGGGCGGTGTAGAGGCCGATGCCGTCGGCGGGCACGCCCGCCGCGTTGTAGCCGTCGAGGCCGGTCTCGCCCGAGGGCAGGGTGAGGGTGCCGTCGAAGTACAGCTCCAGGATGCGGCCGGCGCTGTCGGGGCCGACGCCGACCGCCTCCACGGCGCCGCCGGTGCCGGAGTGCACCAGCTCGCCGCCCGCGATGCCGCTGCCCAGCGGGGCCTTGGAGCCATTGATGTCGAAGAAGTCGCCGTTGATCGCGGCCACCGTGGTGCGGCCGGCCCCCGGGTCGTGGGCCGCGACCAGCTCGCTGACGGTCGCCGCGCCGGCGACCTCGTCCGCGGCGAGGTAGTCCACGCGCAGATCGCTCGTCAGGTCGATGCTGAGCGCCTGGGCGCTCAGCCACTTGTCGGACTCCAGACGCTCGAACGTCGTCAGCCCGGCGCCCGGCGCGAGCGGCTGCTCGGTGCGCGACAGCTCCATGCCGTCGCGCTCGGCGATCCCGGCGGGCGCGGCGAGGAGACCGCTCCCGGCCGCCCCCGGCGGCGCGAGCCCCGCCGCCGTCAGCGCCCCGGCGACAGCCACCAGGGCGAGGACGCGGGCGCGAACTCCGCGGCGGACGGCGGCTCCCGGCATGGGCGGCTCCCTCGGGCGCTGGTCCGGCCGCGCATCGAGCGCGGCCGGCGGCTCAGCGTCCCAAGGGGGAGCCGGTCCACACCAGAGGGCCCTCCCGAACTTCAGGCGAACAACTCGCCGCCTCGGCCTACCCCTTCGCGGCGGCGGCCTTCTTCCGCGCCGGCCTGCGCGCGGCCAGGGGCGGCGCGTCGGTGACGGCGTCGCCCAGCATGTCCCGCAGGAACTTCCCGGTGTGGCTGGCGGGCACCGAGGCGACCTGCTCCGGGGTGCCCTCCGCGACGACCAGGCCACCGCCCGAGCCGCCCTCGGGTCCCATGTCCACGACCCAGTCCGCCGTCTTGATGACGTCCAGGTTGTGCTCGATGACGATCACCGTGTTGCCCTTGTCGACCAGGTCGGACAGCACCGAGATCAGCTTGCGGATGTCCTCGAAGTGCAGACCCGTCGTCGGCTCGTCCAGCACATACACCGTGCTGCCCGTGGACCGCTTCTGCAGCTCGGAGGCCAGCTTCACGCGCTGCGCCTCGCCGCCGGAGAGCGTCGGCGCGGGCTGCCCCAGCCGGACGTACCCCAGGCCGACGTCCTTCAGCGTCCGCAGGTGCCGGGCGATCGCGGGCACCGCCTCGAAGAAGTCCAGCGCCTCCTCGATCGGCAGGTCCAGCACCTCCGCGATGGACTTCCCCTTGTAGTGCACCTCCAGCGTCTCCCGGTTGTACCGGGCGCCGTGGCACACCTCGCACGGCACATAGACGTCGGGCAGGAAGTTCATCTCGATCTTGATGGTGCCGTCACCCGAGCAGTTCTCACATCGGCCGCCCTTCACGTTGAACGAGAAGCGGCCCGGCATGTACCCGCGGACCTTGGCCTCCGTGGTCTCCGCGAACAGCTTGCGGATGTGGTCGAAGACGCCCGTGTACGTCGCCGGGTTCGACCGGGGGGTGCGGCCGATGGGGGACTGGTCGACGTGCACCACCTTGTCCACCTGGTCGTCGCCCGTGACCCGGGTGTGCCGGCCGGGGACGGACTTCGCGCCGTTCAGCTCGCGGGCCAGGTGGGTGTAGAGGATGTCGTTGACCAGGGTGGACTTGCCCGAGCCCGAGACGCCCGTGACGGCGGTCAGCACGCCGATCGGGAAGCTGACGTCG
The DNA here is from genome assembly GCF_051386415.1 of Streptomyces sp. URMC 129. Lineage (NCBI taxonomy): Bacteria > Bacillati > Actinomycetota > Actinomycetes > Kitasatosporales > Streptomycetaceae > Streptomyces > Streptomyces sp. URMC 129. Next base: position 30,417 of record NZ_JBPQTQ010000034.1, on the reverse strand, counting down.
ATGTTCCGCAGATTGTGCTCGCGGGCGCCGTGCACGGTGAGCTGCCGCCCGGGATCCGTCTCCCGCCGCTTCGGCGGCGTCGGGATGGCCCGCGCGCCGGACAGATACTGCCCGGTCAGCGACTCCGTGTTCGTCAGCAGCTCCGACAGCGGGCCGCTGTGCACCACCTTGCCGCCGTGCTCGCCCGCGCCCGGCCCGATGTCCACCACCCAGTCCGACGTCCTGATGGTGTCCTCGTCGTGCTCGACCACGATCAGCGTGTTCCCCAGGTCGCGGAGGCGGACCAGGGTCTCGATCAGCCGGTGGTTGTCCCGCTGGTGCAGCCCGATCGACGGCTCGTCCAGCACGTACAGCACGCCGACCAGGCCGGAGCCGATCTGCGTGGCGAGCCGGATGCGCTGCGCCTCGCCGCCCGACAGGGTGCCCGCCGCGCGGTCCAGCGACAGGTAGTCCAGCCCGACGTCCACGAGGAACCGCAGCCGCTCGTTGACCTCCTTGAGCACCCGCTCCGCGATGGTCTTCTCGCGGGCGGTCAGCGTCATGCCGCCCAGGAAGTCGGCGCACTCGCTGATCGACATCCCGGCGACCTCGGCGATCGACCTCCCCTGCACCGTCACCGCCAGGACCAGCGGCTTCAGCCGCGTGCCCCGGCAGGCCGGGCAGGGCGCCTCCCGCATGTAGCCCTCGAAGCGCTCCCGGCTGGAGTCCGTCTCGGCCTCGGCGTGCCGCCGCCGGATGAACGGCACCACGCCCTCGAAGGCCGTGGTGTACGCCCGCTCCTGACCGTGCCGGTTCTCGTAGCGGACCTCGATCTTGGTCTTGTGCCCGTACAGCAGGGCCTTGTGGGCGCGCTGCGGCAGCCCCGCCCAGGGGATGTCCGTCCGGAAGTTCAGCGCGTTGCCCAGGGCGCCGATCAGCAGGTTGAAATACCCCTTGGTGTGCCCGTGCGACCAGGGGTGGATGGCGCCCTCGTCCAGCGTCTTCTCCGGGTCCGGGATGATCAGCTCCGGATCGACCTCCATCCGGGTGCCGATGCCGGTGCACTCCGGGCAGGCGCCGAACGGCGAGTTGAACGAGAAGGACCGGGGCTCCAGCTCCTCGAAGGACAGGTCGTCGTAGGGGCAGTACAGATGCTCGGAGAACATCCGCTCGCGCTGCGGGTCGTCCTCGGGCAGGTCCACGAAGTCCAGCACGACCATGCCGCCGGAGAGCCCGAGCGCGGTCTCCACCGAGTCCGTCAGCCGCCGCTTGGCGCTCTCCTTCACCGTCAGGCGGTCCACGACCACCTCGATGGTGTGCTTCTCCTGCTTCTTCAGCTTCGGCGGGTCGGTGAGCTGCACGGTGACGCCGTCCACCCGGGCCCGGCTGTACCCCTTGGTCTGGAGGTCCGCGAAGAGGTCCGCGAACTCGCCCTTCCGCTCCCGCACCAGCGGCGAGAGCACCTGGAAGCGGCTGCCCTCCTGGAGCCCGAGCACCTTGTCCACGATGGCCTGCGGCGACTGCCGGGCGATGGGCCGGCCGCACTCCGGGCAGTGCGGCTTGCCGATGCGGGCGAACAGCAGCCGCAGATAGTCGTAGACCTCGGTGATCGTGCCGACCGTCGAGCGCGGGTTCCGCGAGGTGGACTTCTGGTCGATGGAGACCGCGGGGGAGAGGCCCTCGATGAAGTCCACGTCGGGCTTGTCCATCTGGCCGAGGAACTGCCGCGCGTACGCGGACAGGGACTCCACGTAGCGGCGCTGGCCCTCCGCGAAGATCGTGTCGAAGGCGAGCGAGGACTTGCCCGACCCCGACAGCCCGGTGAAGACGATGAGCGCGTCGCGGGGCAGGTCGAGCGAGACGTTCTGCAGATTGTGCTCGCGAGCGCCACGAACGATGAGTCGGTCGGCCACGCCGGATGGCACCTTTCCTGATGACTGCGATGGGGAACCCGCCCGATGCGAGCAACCCCGTCCAAGAGTAGGGGCGGCATCTGACAATCCGGAGCCTATAGCACGTGAGTTCGAATCTCGGGGATTTTCCCCCTCTTTCACTCGATGGAGTGGGGGAGAGCGTTAGCGTGTGATCATGAACGGACCCGCAGCGGACCTCCACGGCCTCCAGGACGCCACCGACCGCCTCCTCGCCACCGCCGCCGGACTGGACGACACCGCGCTCGCCCAGCCCTCCCGCCTCCCCGGCTGGACCCGCGGCCACGTCCTCGCCCACCTCGCCGACCTGACGGAGAGCGCCGCCCGCTTCTTCGCCGCCGCCGAGCGCCTCACCGAGGAGGAGTGGCAGGCCACGGTCACCCTGCGCAACGGCGTCACCGACTCGGCCGCCGCCCTCCCGCTGCGCCGCTGGGTCGAGGTCGAGCTGCACCACATCGACCTGGACGCCGGCCACACCATCGCGGACCTGCCCGGCGCCTTCACCGACCGCGCCCTGGCCTACCTCACCGACCGCTTCACCGGCCACCCCGCCCTGCCGCCCCTGGAGCTGCGCACCGACGACGGCCGCACCTGGCCCACCGGCGGCAGCGGCGCGCACGGACACGTCATCGCGGGCAGCCCGGCCGCCCTCGTCGGCTGGCTCAGCGGACGCACCCCCGGCACCGGCCTGACCATCGGCGGCGTCGGCGGTTCCCTGCCCGAGCTGCCCCCGCTCTGACACACTGACCGCCATGTCCTACACCGGAAACGTCACCGTCGGCGGGCCGGCGGGCGTGCACGAGCTGGCCAAGCTGATCATCTCCAAGGCCGCGGTCGGCCCCATGGAGAACAACGCCTATCTGCTGCGCTGCCGCGACACCGGCGACCAGCTGCTCATCGACGCCGCCGCCGAGCCCGCCACCCTGCTGTCCCTCATCGGCGGCGACGGCATCTCCGGCGTGGTCACCACCCACCGCCACGCCGACCACTGGCAGGCGCTCGACGAGGTGGTGCGTGCCACCGGGGCCCGCACCTACGCCGGCCGGTACGACGCCGAGGCCATCCCCGTCCCCACCGACGTCCTGGTCGAGGATGGCGACGAGATCGCCGTCGGCGCCTGCCGCCTCACCGCCCGCCACCTCGTCGGCCACACCCCCGGCTCCATCGCGCTCGTCTACGACGACCCCGACGGCCACCCCCACGTCTTCACCGGCGACTGCCTCTTCCCGGGCGGCGTCGGCAACACCCGGGGCGACAGCGCCGCGTTCACCCGGCTCCTGCACGACGTCGAGACCAAGCTCTTCGGGCAGCTCCCCGACGAGACCTGGGTCTACCCCGGCCACGGCGCCGACACCACCCTGGGCGCCGAACGCCCCCACCTCCCCGAGTGGCGCGAACGCGGCTGGTGACACCGGCGCGCGCCGCGCCGGATCCCTCCGGCCCGGCGCGCCCGCGGTGCCTAGTCCCCGTCCGCCTTCGCGTACTCCTGCGCCATGCCGCCCGCGAAGTCGTACACCACGACCGGTTCGTCGCCCACCACCCAGGCGTCGTGGCCGGGCGGGCACACGAAGACGTCGCCGGGGCCGACCTCGCCCTCCGCGCCGTCGTTCATGCGGACGCGCAGCCGTCCCTTCACGACATAGCCGTTGTGGTGGATCTCGCAGCTCGGCGTCCCCGCGATCGGGGCCAGGGACTCGGACCAGCGCCAGCCGGGCTCGAACGTGGCCACGGCGAAGTCCAGCCCGGTGAGATGGACCGCCTCCAGGTGGCCGCGCGGAAAGTCCCGCCGCTCGTCCGGCTTGTCCAGCGTCTTCACCTCAAGCATGACGATTCCCTTCGTCCGGATCGCCCCGCCCTCACCTCCATCCTGGGACCGTTCGCCGGAAGCCGCCATCCGGGACGGACGCGGCCCCGGAGTCCGGGGGCGGTCGGCGAACGCGGCTGCTGCCCCGGCGCGGTTACGGACTGTCAGTCCCCCGCAGTAGGGTTGCGACCATGGCCGACCCCTCCAGCTACCGCCCGAGGCCGGGCGAGATCCCCGACTCGCCCGGGGTCTACCGCTTCCGCGACGACCACGGCCGGGTGATCTACGTCGGGAAGGCGAAGAGCCTGCGGCAGCGCCTTTCGTCCTATTTTCAGGACATCTCCGGCCTGCATCCCCGGACGGCCACCATGGTCACCACGGCCGCCTCCGTGGAGTGGACCGTGGTCTCCACGGAGGTGGAGGCCCTCCAGCTCGAATACTCCTGGATCAAGGAGTTCGACCCCCGGTTCAACGTCAAGTACCGCGACGACAAGAGCTATCCGTCGCTCGCCGTCACCATGAACGAGGAGTTCCCCCGCGCCCAGGTCATGCGCGGCCCCAAGCGCAAGGGCGTGCGCTACTTCGGGCCGTACGCCCACGCCTGGGCCATCCGGGAGACCGTCGACCTCCTGCTGCGCGTCTTCCCCGTCCGCACCTGCTCCGCCGGTGTCTTCAAGCGCGCCACCGCCGTCGGCCGCCCCTGCCTCCTGGGCTACATCGACAAGTGCTCCGCCCCCTGCACCGGCCGCGTCACCGCCGAGGAGCACCGCGAGCTGGCCGAGGAGTTCTGCGACTTCATGGCCGGCCGCACCGGCGCCTATCTGCGCCGCCTGGAGGAGCAGATGCACCAGGCCGCCGAGGAGCTGGAGTACGAGCGGGCCGCCCGCCTCCGGGACGACATCGAGGCGCTGAAGCGCGCCCTGGAGAAGAACGCGGTCGTCCTCGCCGACGCCACCGACGCCGACGTGATCGCCCTCGCCGAGGACGAGCTGGAGGCGGCCGTGCAGATCTTCCACGTCCGCGGCGGCCGGGTGCGCGGCCAGCGCGGCTGGGTCACCGACAAGGTGGAGCAGGTCACCACCCCCGGCCTGGTCGAGAGCGCCCTCCAGCAGCTCTACGGCGAGGAGCGCGGCGACAGCGTCCCCAGGGAGGTCCTGGTCCCGGCCCTGCCGGAGCCGGCCGAGCCCGTCGCGGAGTGGCTCGGCGAGCGCCGCGGCTCCCGGGTCAGCCTGCGCGTCCCGCAGCGCGGCGACAAGAAGGACCTCATGGCGACCGTGGAGCGCAACGCCCAGCAGGCGCTGGCCCTGCACAAGACCAAGCGCGCCTCCGACCTCACCACCCGCTCCCGCGCCCTGGAGGAGATCGCGGAGGCCCTCGGTCTGGACTCGGCGCCGCTGCGCATCGAGTGCTTCGACATCTCCCACCTCCAGGGTGACGACGTGGTGGCCTCCATGGTCGTCTTCGAGGACGGCCTGGCCCGCAAGAGCGAGTACCGCAGGTTCCAGATCAGGAGCTTCGCCGGGCAGGACGACGTCCGGGCCATGCACGAGGTGATCTCCCGGCGGTTCCGCCGCTATCTGCGCGAGCGCGAGAAGACCGGCGAGTGGGCCGTCGAGGAGCACGACGAGGACGAGGCCCCCGCCTCGCCCCGGGACGAGGACGGCCGCCCCAAGCGCTTCGCCTACCCGCCGCAGCTCGTCGTCGTGGACGGCGGGCAGCCGCAGGTCGCCGCCGCCCGCCGGGCCATGGACGAGCTGGGCATCGACGATGTCGCCGTCTGCGGCCTGGCCAAGCGCCTGGAGGAGGTCTGGCTGCCGGGCGAGGACGACCCGGTGATCCTGCCCCGCACCAGCGAGGGTCTGTACCTGCTCCAGCGGGCGCGTGACGAGGCCCACCGCTTCGCGATCCGCTATCAGCGGGGCAAACGGTCACAATCGATAAGGAAGGGTCCCCTCGACGCCGTGCCCGGCCTCGGGGAGACCCGCAAGAAGGCTCTGCTCAGGCACTTCGGCTCGGTCAAGCGGCTCCGCGCCGCGACCATCGAGGAGATCTGCGAGGTCCCGGGAGTGGGCCGCAGAACGGCGGAGACGGTCGCCGCGGCCCTCGCCCGCGACGACCGGCCCGCCCCGGCGGTCAACACCGCCACGGGCGAGATCATCGAGGACTGAGCGGGGGCATCAGCACACCACGGACACCATCGACACCCACGGCACGACCCGAGAGGCATACGGGGGGACTGCATCATGAGCGAACACATCAGCGGCGACGACGACCCGACCGCGGCGGCCGGGGAGGAAGCGCTGACCAACCCGGAGCTGGTCATCATCTCCGGCATGTCCGGCGCCGGCCGCAGCACGGCGGCCAAGTGTCTGGAGGATCTCGGCTGGTTCGTGGTGGACAACCTGCCACCGGCCCTGATCCCCACCATGGTCGACCTCGGCGCCCGCTCCCAGGGCAACGTGGCCCGCATCGCCGTCGTCGTCGACGTCAGGGGCCGCGGCTTCTTCGACAACCTGCGCCAATCCCTGACCGACCTGGACACCAAGGGCGTCACCCGGCGCGTCGTCTTCCTGGAGGCGTCGGACAACGCGCTGGTCCAGCGCTTCGAATCGGTGCGCCGCCCGCACCCCCTCCAGGGCGACGGGCGCATCGTGGACGGCATCGCCGCCGAGCGCGACCTGCTGCGCGAGCTGCGCGGCGACGCCGACCTGGTGATCGACACCTCCAACCTCAACGTGCACGAGCTGCGCGCCAAGATGGACGCCCAGTTCACCAGTGGCGACGAGCCGGGCCTGCGGGCCACGGTGATGTCCTTCGGGTACAAATACGGCCTCCCGGTTGACGCCGACCACGTGGTCGACTGCCGGTTCCTGCCCAACCCGCACTGGGTCCCCGAGCTGCGCCCCTACACCGGCACCAGCGAGGAGGTCGCCGGGTATGTGTTCAACCAGCCCGGCGCCAAGGAGTTCCTCGACCGGTACACCGAGCTGCTCCAGCTCGTCGCCGCCGGGTACCGGCGCGAGGGCAAGCGCTACGTGACCATCGCCGTCGGCTGCACCGGCGGCAAGCACCGCAGCGTCGCCATGTCGGAGAAGCTCGCCCGCCGCCTCTCGGCCGAGGGCGTCGAAACGGTCGTCGTGCACCGCGACATGGGACGCGAGTAGGAATGCCGCGAAAGGGTCTCCGGCAGCGCCGGACAGCGGAGAGCGAGAGCCGCGCCCGCCGGGCGGTCAGGCCGCCGCGCGGCGGGCGGCGCGGCGCCCAGCCCAAGGTGGTCGCCCTCGGCGGCGGCATGGGGCTGTCCGCCTCGCTCACCGCGCTGCGACGGATCACCGGCGACCTCACCGCCGTCGTCACCGTGGCCGACGACGGCGGCTCCAGCGGGCGGCTCCGGTCCGAGCTGGGCGTGCTGCCCCCCGGCGACCTGCGCAAGGCGCTGGCCGCCCTGTGCGGCGACGACGAGTGGGGCCGCACCTGGTCCGAGGTCGTCCAGCACCGCTTCAAGAGCGGCGGCGCCCTGCACGACCACGCCGTGGGGAATCTGCTGCTGGTGGCCCTCTGGGAGCAGCTGGGCGACCACGTGCGGGCACTGGACCTCATGGGCAAGCTGCTCGGCGCGCACGGCCGCGTCCTGCCGATGTCGGCCGTGCCGCTGGAGCTGGAGGCCCTGGTCCACGGCCACGACCCGGCGCGCCCGGAGGAGCTGAGCCGCGTGCGCGGCCAGGCCGCCGTCGCCCTCACCCCGGGCGAGGTGCGCCGGGTCGTGCTCGTCCCGCACGATCCGCCCGCCGTGCCGGAGGCCGTGCAGGCCGTCCTGGACGCCGATTGGGTGATCCTCGGGCCCGGATCCTGGTTCTCCTCCGTCATCCCGCACCTGCTGGTGCCCGACCTCCTCCAGGCCCTGACCGACACCAAGGCACGCCGGGTGCTCGCCCTCAACCTCGCCCCCCAGCCCGGCGAAACTGATGGGTTCTCCCCGCAGCGTCATGTGGAGGTTTTGGTACAACACGCCCCTAAACTCGCCTTCGACGTGGTGCTGGCGGACCGCGCCGCCGTGCCGGACGAAGAGAGCCTGCGCCGCGCGGCGCAGCGGCTGGGAGCCGGGGTCGAGCTGGCGCCGGTGGCGGCGCCGGACCGTTCCGCCCGGCACGACCCGGAGCTGCTGGCCGCCGCGTACGACCGTATTTTTCGGATGCATGGAAGGATCGGCCCATGGCGATGACGGCTGCGGTGAAGGACGAGATCTCCCGGCTTCCCGTCACCCGCACCTGCTGCCGCAAGTCGGAGGTGTCGTCCATCCTGCGCTTCGCGGGCGGCCTGCACCTGGTCAGCGGGCGGATCGTGATCGAAGCCGAGCTGGACACCGGGATCGCCGCGCGGCGGCTGCGCCGGGACATCCTGGAGATCTTCGGGCACTCCTCGGATCTCGTGGTGATGGCCCCCGGCGGGCTGCGCCGCGGCAGCCGTTACGTGGTGCGCGTGGTGGCCGGCGGCGACCAGCTCGCCCGGCAGACCGGCCTGGTCGACGGCCGCGGCCGGCCCATCCGCGGCCTGCCCCCGCAGGTGGTCTCCGGGGCGACGTGCGACGCGGAGGCGGCCTGGCGCGGCGCGTTCCTCGCCCACGGCTCCCTCACCGAGCCCGGCCGCTCCTCCTCGCTGGAGGTCACCTGCCCCGGGCCCGAGGCCGCCCTCGCCCTGGTCGGCGCGGCCCGCCGCCTCCAGATCGCCGCCAAGGCCCGCGAGGTCCGCAGTGTGGACCGGGTCGTCGTCCGCGACGGCGACGCCATCGGCGCCCTCCTCACCCGGCTCGGCGCCCACGACTCCGTCCTGGCCTGGGAGGAGCGCCGGATGCGCCGCGAGGTGCGGGCCACGGCCAACCGCCTGGCCAACTTCGACGACGCCAACCTCCGCCGTTCCGCCCGCGCCGCCGTCGCCGCCGGGGCCCGCGTGCAGCGCGCCCTGGAGATCCTGGGCGACGAGGTGCCCGAGCACCTGGCCGCCGCCGGGCGGCTGCGCATGGAGCACAAGCAGGCCTCGCTGGAGGAGCTGGGCGCGCTGGCCGACCCGCCGCTCACCAAGGACGCCGTCGCCGGCCGCATCCGCCGCCTGCTGGCCATGGCCGACAAGCGGGCGCAGGATCTGGGCATTCCGGGCACCGAAGCCAGCCTCACCGAGGAGATGGTCGGCTGATCCGGCCGCCACCGAGCGGCCGGCGGGATCCGCCCGGCCCGTGTATCCAGGCCCGAACACGCATGGCCAATGTCAGCCGCGAAACCGGGGCGCGGTAGGGTCGGAAGCGGTCGGGGACATCCCAATACAGCATCGCCGGTGATCGTTTCACCGGCGTACCAACGAGGAGATCGGTTCGTGACGATCCGCGTAGGAATCAACGGCTTTGGCCGTATCGGTCGCAACTACTTCCGCGCGCTCCTTGAACAGGGAGCGGATGTCCAGATCGTCGGAGTGAACGACCTGACCGACAACGCCACCCTGGTGCATCTGCTGAAGTACGACAGCATCCTCGGCCGCCTCAAGGCAGAGGTCACCCACACCGAGGACACCATCACGGTCGGCAACCAGACCTTCAAGACGCTGGCCGAGCGCGACCCGGCCGCGCTTCCCTGGGGCGAGCTCGGCGCCGACATCGTCATCGAGTCCACCGGCATCTTCACCAAGCGTGACGACGCCGCCAAGCACCTCGCCGCCGGCGCGAAGAAGGTCCTGATCTCCGCGCCCGCGAAGAACGAGGACATCACGGTCGTGATGGGCGTCAACCAGGACAAGTACGACCCGGCCGCCCACGACGTCATCTCCAACGCCTCCTGCACCACCAACTGTGTGGCGCCGATGGCCAAGGTGCTCGACGAGGGCTTCGGGATCGTCAAGGGCCTGATGACGACCGTCCACGCCTACACCAACGACCAGCGCATCCTGGACTTCCCGCACAAGGACCTGCGCCGCGCCCGCGCCGCCGCGCTGAACATCATCCCGACCACCACCGGTGCCGCCAAGGCGACCGCCCTGGTGCTCCCGCAGCTCAAGGGCAAGCTCGACGGCATCGCCATGCGCGTCCCGGTCCCCACCGGCTCGGTCACCGACCTGGTCGTGGAGCTGGACCGCGAGGTCACCAAGGAAGAGGTCAACGCCGCCTTCAAGACCGCGGCGGAGACCCAGCTCAAGGGCATCCTGGAGTACACCGAGGACGAGATCGTCTCCTCGGACATCGTCAACTGGCCGGCCTCCTGCACCTTCGACTCCTCGCTGACCATGGCGCAGGGCAAGCAGGTCAAGATCGTCGGCTGGTACGACAACGAGTGGGGCTACTCCAACCGTCTCGTCGACCTCACCGTGTACGTCGGCGAGCGGCTCTGACCGTTCGCCACCGCAGGGCTCGCAGGGCGCGATCTTCACCGCGCGCTGCGGGCCCTTGCGCCATACGGCAGGCAAGTGCGGCAGAGAGTCTCTAGGAGTCCACACAACCATGAAGACGATCGACGACCTCCAGGTCGCCGGACAGCGGGTCTTCGTCCGCGCCGACCTCAACGTCCCGCTCGCCGACGGGACCATCACCGACGACGGCCGCATCCGCGCCGCCGTCCCGACCATCGAGAAGCTCGCCGGGGCGGGTGCCCGGGTGATCGTCGCCTCGCACCTGGGCCGCCCCAAGGGCGCCCCCGACCCGCAGTTCTCCCTCGCCCCCGTCGCCGCGCGCCTCGGCGAGCTGCTGGGCCGGAGCGTGGCGTTCGCCGCCGACACCGTCGGGGACAGCGCCCGGGACACCGTCGCCGGCCTGGCCGACGGCGAGGTGGCGCTGCTGGAGAACCTGCGGTTCAACGCGGGCGAGACCAGCAAGGACGACGCCGAGCGCGGCGCGTTCGCGGACCGGCTCGCCGGGCTGGCCGACCTCTACGTCGGGGACGGCTTCGGCGCCGTGCACCGCAAGCACGCCTCCGTCTACGACCTCCCGGCCCGGCTCCCGCACGCGGCGGGCGGCCTGATCGCCACCGAGGTCGGCGTGCTGAAGCAGCTCACCGAGAACGTCAGCCGTCCCTACGCCGTCGTCCTCGGCGGCGCCAAGGTCTCCGACAAGCTCGGCGTGATCGACCACCTGCTGGAGAAGGCCGACCGCATCCTCATCGGCGGCGGCATGGCGTACACCTTCCTCAAGGCCCAGGGCCTGGAGGTCGGGGACTCGCTGCTCCAGGCGGACCAGGTCCCGGCCGTGGCCGAGTACCTGCGGCGGGCCGAGGAGCGCGGCGTGGAGTTCGTGCTCCCGGTGGACGTCATCGCGGCCAAGGACTTCCCCGACCTGAAGACCAAGGCCCCCGCCGACCCGGTGGTGCTGAGCGCCGACGCCATCCCGGCCGGCCTGCAGGGCCTCGACATCGGCCCGGCGACCCGCGAGCTGTACGCGGCGAAGCTGGCCGACGCGGCCACCGTTTTCTGGAACGGCCCGATGGGCGTCTTCGAGCACCCCGACTTCGCCGAGGGCACCCGTGCCGTGGCGCAGGCGCTGCTCGACAGCCCGGCATTCACCGTCGTCGGCGGCGGCGACTCCGCCGCGGCGGTGCGCATCCTCGGCTTCGATGAGGACGCTTTCGGCCACATCTCGACCGGCGGCGGGGCGAGCCTCGAATACCTCGAGGGCAAGACGCTCCCCGGCCTCGCGGCATTGGAGGACTGACGACCATGGCGTCGCGCATCCCGCTCATGGCGGGCAACTGGAAGATGCACCTCAACCACCTGGAGGCCATCGCCCACGTCCAGAAGCTGGCCTTCGGCCTGTCGGACAAGGACTTCGACGAGGTCGAGGTGGCCGTGCTCCCGCCGTTCACCGATCTGCGCTCCGTGCAGACCCTGGTGGACGGGGACAAGCTGAAGATCAAGTACGGCGCGCAGGACATCTCCGCGCACGACTCCGGCGCGTACACCGGCGAGGTGTCCGGGCCGATGCTCGCCAAGCTCAACTGCACCTACGCGGTGGTCGGTCACTCCGAGCGCCGGCAGTACCACGGCGAGAACGAGGAGATCTGCAACGCCAAGGTCAAGGCGGCCTACCGGCACGGGCTCACCCCGATCCTGTGCATCGGGGAGCCGCTGGAGATCCGCAAGGCGGGCACCCACGTCGCGCACACCCTGGCCCAGCTCGACGGCGGCCTGAAGGACGTCCCGGCCGAGCAGGCCGCCACGATCGTCATCGCCTACGAGCCGGTGTGGGCCATCGGCACCGGCGAGGTCGCGACCCCCGAGGACGCCCAGGAGGTCTGCGCGGCGATCCGGGCGCGGCTGGCGGAGCTGTACGACGGGGAGCTGGCCGACAAGGTCCGCATCCAGTACGGCGGCTCGGTCAAGTCCGGGAACGTCGCGGCGATCATGGCCCAGCCCGACGTGGACGGCGCCCTGGTGGGCGGCGCGTCGCTGGACGCCGAGGAGTTCGTCAAGATCGTGCGCTTCCGCGATCAGTGATCAGTGATCCATGACCGGCGCGGTCCGCCGCGCGGGTTGTACCCTGTCGGGGGCCGGACCTCGCGCGTCCGGCCCCCGGTCCATCGTCCGTTCATCGTTCGTCCGTCGTCGAGAGAGTTGGTCCAGTCGTGGAAACGGCGTTCCAGATCGCCCTGATCGTCTTCAGCTTCCTGTTGGGACTGCTCGTGCTGATGCACAAGGGCAAGGGCGGCGGCCTCTCCGACATGTTCGGCGGGGGCATGCAGTCCTCGGTCGGCGGCTCGTCGGTCGCCGAGCGGAACCTGGACCGGATCACGGTGGTCGTGGGACTCATCTGGGCCTCGATCGTCGTGGTGCTCGGTCTGCTCATGAAGTCCTAAGTCAGTAACTCGTAGCACTGGACGTGCGTTGTGCCTTGCATAGACTGAGGACTTCGCAGGACATCAGGCAGGGAGTAACGACCGTGGCAGGTGGCAACGCGATCCGGGGCAGCCGGGTCGGGGCGGGGCCCATGGGTGAGGCCGAACGCGGGGAGTCGGCGCCTCGGCTGAGGGTCTCCTTCTGGTGCGCGAACGGGCACGAGACGCAGCCCAGCTTCGCCAGCGACGCACAGATCCCGGACACGTGGGACTGTCCGCGCTGCGGCTTCCCGGCGGGCACGGAGCGCGATGCCCCGCCGGCGCCGCCGCGCACCGAGCCGTACAAGACACATCTCGCGTACGTCCGCGAGCGCCGCAGCGACGCCGACGGCGAGGCGATCCTCGCCGAGGCCCTGGCGAAGCTCCGCGGCGAGATCTGACGCGCCTCCGCCGTCCCGGTGCCCGGCCCGCTCTCCCGAGCGGCGCCGGGCACCGGCGTTTTCCGGCCACTTTCCGCCCGGGCCGCCGGGCCGCTGCCGCGCCGGTGCCGCCCCGCTGCCGGGGCCGTGGCCGCTGTGGCCTGTGCGCGATTTCTCGCCACGCGGGCCGTGTACGTCGGCGTATGCCCGTTTTGGCGGTGTGGACGGGTGTGCGAGTGGTCTCTACCGTTCCTCTGGATCTGCGTGTGCCACGTGAAGTCCATGTGGGCACGGGGGAGGGGCGGGCATGGGGGCAAGGACACACGGGCTGCTGCTGCGCGCCGGTCTGGGACTGGTGCTGGCGGCGGGCCTGCTGGGCACGGCGCAGCCTTCGCGCGGCGCGGACCATGCCGCCGGCCGGCCGGCGCACACCACCGAGGAGCCCGCCGCGCCGGCCGCCCCCGACGCCGGGGCCGCGTCGGAGGAGGAGGCGCTGGCGGAGGCCGCGCGGACCGGGGAGCCGGTCGAAGTGCTGTCGCTGCGCGGCGAGAGCAGCGACGTCCACGCCACCCCCGAGGGCACCCTGGAGGCCCGCGAGTACCTGCGCCCGGTCCGCGCCCGCGTGGACGGCGCGTGGCGGGACGTCGACACGGATCTCGTCCCGGCCGAGGGCGGCATGGTCGCCCCGGCCGTGGCGACCGTCGACCTGGCCTTCTCCGGTGGCGGCGACCAGCAGCCGATGGCGCGGATGACGCGCGCGGGCCGGACCCTTGAGCTGTACTGGCCGGGCGCCCTGCCCGAGCCGCGCCTGGACGGATCGCTCGCCGTCTACGAGAACGTGCTCCCCGGTGCCGACCTCCGGCTGGGTGCCGAGGCGGACGGCTTCACCCAACTCCTTGTTGTCCACAGCGCGGAGGCCGCCGCCAGTCCCGAACTGGCCGAGCTGTCGCTGCGGCTGGAGGCCGAGGGCATGAGCACCCGGGTCGCCGCCGACGGTGGTCTGGAGGCGATCGACGACGGCGCCGGCACGGCGGTCTTCGAGGCGCCGGCCCCGCTGATGTGGGACTCCAGCACCGGGGAGGAAACCGCCGCCCGCACGGCGGCGGCCACCGCCGACTCCGGGACGACGGACGAGCAGGCCGGCGAGCCCGGAGCCGGTGAATCGGCGCGGCAGGGCCGCGTGGACGTCGAGGTGACGGACGACCACCTCGTCCTCACCCCCGACCAGGAGATCCTGCACGGCGAGGACACCACCTACCCCGTCTACATCGACCCGCAGTGGTACAGCCCACGCGCCTCCGCCTGGACGATGGCCTCGCGGTACTGGCACGACTCCCCGCAGTGGCTGTTCAACGGCGAGAACAACGCGGGTCTCGGCTACTGCGGCTGGGACGGCTGCATGCCGAAGGACCTCAAGCGGCTGTTCTACCGCGTCCCCACCTCACGCTTCGCGGACACCGACATCCTGTCCGCCGAGTTCGTCGTGCCCAACGTGCACTCCGCCTCCTGCACCGCCCGAGAGGTGCAGTTGTGGCGTACCCGGGGCATCAGCTCCAGCACCACCTGGGACAGCCAGAACGCCTCCGGCTTCTGGGTCGACCACCTGGACACCCGGTCGTTCGCCCACGGCTGGGACGGCTGCGCCGCCCAGGACGCCGAGTTCGACGTCACCTCCGCCGTCCAGCAGGCCGCCGACGGCCGCTGGTCGACGCTGACCTTCGGCATGCGGGCCACCAGCGAGGGCGACCCGCTGACGTGGAAGCGGTTCTCCGACGACGCCCACCTGCGCGTGGAGTACAACCGGCCGCCCGCGCAGATCAGGACGTCCCAGCTCAGCATGGAGTACGGCGGCACCTGCAAGCCGCCCTCCAGCCCGGCCATGGTCGCCACCCGCGGCAAGCTCTACGCCGTCAACGTCACCGACCCGGACGGCGACCGGGTGAGCGTGGAGTTCGCCGCGCGCTGGGACACCGGCGACGGCCAGGGCAACATCATCCGCTGGTCCACGACGACCACCGCCAAGGCGTCCGGGTCCACCTACTCCGTGACACTGCCGTCGAACATCCCGCAGAACCGCCGCATCGAGTGGGCGGCCCGCGCGTACGACGGCGCGCAGTACGGGGCATGGTCCTCCACCGGCACGCCCGAGCGCTGCGCCTTCGTCTATGACGCCACCAAGCCCAAGGCCCCCGCGGTGACGTCACCGCAGTACCCGGAGCCCAATACCGCGGACCCCAACGACCCCTGGCACGACGGCGTCGGCAAGTACGGCAGCTTCACCTTCGACGCGGCCGAGACGGACGTCGTCCGTTACGAGTTCCGCGTCATGGCGCCGACGGGGACGACGACCCCGACCACGGCCGTGACCACCAGCAGCGGCGCGGCCAGGACCGTGCAGGTCCTCCCGGAGACCGCCGGCGTCAACCGCATCATCGTCCGGTCCTTCGACGGTGCCGGCAACGGATCGGAGGAGCGCACCTACCTGTTCTCGGTGCGCGCCGGGGAACCCGAGCGCATGGTGTGGGGGTTGGACGAGGAGAGCGGGGCCACGGCTGTCACCGGCCAGGGTGAGCCGTGGGAAGCCGCCCTCTCCGGGGATGTGGCGGCCGGTGCGGCGGGGATACGGGGCGAGGCGCTGGAACTCGGCGGGGCGAGCGGCTACGCCTCGATGGCGACGCCGGTCCTGGACACGTCCAAGAGCTACTCCGTCTCGCTGTGGGCCCGCCTCCCGGAGTCGGGGCTGACGGGCGAGAGGACCGCCGTCTCCGCGAACGGGATGAACACCTGGGCATTCCTGATCACCGCCGACCCCGAGGACGGCTGGAGCTTCAAGCGCTCCAGCGCGGACGCGTCGCCGACGACCGGCTGGTTCGCGCGTCAGGACACACCACCCGCACTGGGCCAGTGGACCCATGTGGTCGCCGTCTTCAACAACGTGACGCAAGAACTGCTCCTCTATGTGGACGGCCGGCTGGTGGACTCCTCGCCGGTCAGCGTCGCCCCCT
Source organism: Streptomyces sp. URMC 129 (assembly GCF_051386415.1). Classification (NCBI taxonomy): domain Bacteria; kingdom Bacillati; phylum Actinomycetota; class Actinomycetes; order Kitasatosporales; family Streptomycetaceae; genus Streptomyces; species Streptomyces sp. URMC 129. Next base: position 14,475 of record NZ_JBPQTQ010000034.1, on the reverse strand, counting down.
GGGAGGCGCGAGGCGCCACGACGCTCGGCGCGAGGCTGACCGGGACGCATCCGTACAGCTTCTTCAACGGCCGTCTCGACGAGGTGCAGTTCTACGACTACGGGCTCAGCGCCGCGCAGGTCGGTCAGCTCCACGCCCACCAGCCCATCACGCAGACAAGCCGCCCCGCCAAGGCGATCTGGTCCATGGACGAGCCCGCCGGCGCGGTGTCCGTCGTGGGCCACAGCCAGCCGACGCAGGCCCAGTTGCACGGCGCGGCGCAGGCGGGACAGGCCGGACTCCAGGGCCGGGGTGTCTCCTTCGACGGCTCGACCGGCCACGCGGCCACCACGCAGCCGGTGCTCGACACCTACCAGTCGTTCACCGTCTCGCTGTGGGCGAAGCTCCCGGCCGACAAGGAAAACCGCGTCATGGTGGCGGCGGACCAACTGGGCGCGCAACAACACGGCTTCGCGCTCTATCACCGGGCAGACGGCGTGGGGTGGTCGTTCCTGCGATCCACCGCCGACACCGCGGACGCCTCCCACGTGCGCGTCAACCAGAATCCGTGTTCCGCCACCACCCCCAACTGCCCGGCGGCGGGCCTGGGGACATGGACCCATGTGGTCGGCGTATACGACGGCGACGCCCAGACGATGCGGCTCTACATCAACGGCGATCTGGAGGGCACGGCCTCGTTCACCCCGCGCTGGAACGCGACCGGGCCCGTCCTGCTCGGGTCGGCGCGGAACTCCGCCGGTCTCTACAACCAGATGGAGGGCACGCTGGACGACGTCCGGTTCTTCGACCGGACCGTCACCGCCAGCGAGGTGCGGCAGCTCTTCGAACAGCGGCCGGTGCTGGCCTCGCGGTGGCAGTTCGAGACCACGGGCCCGAGTGGCGACGGCGGGGTGGTGACGCCGGACTCGTCCGCGGCGGCCAATGCGCTCCGGCTCGGCGGCGGTCCCGTGATCGGGCCCGGCTGGGTCGACAGCGGTGCCCTGACGCTGGACGGGGTGGACGACTACGCCGCCACGCCCCGTGTGCCCGTGGACACGACGGCCAGCTTCACCGTCGCGGCGTGGGCCCAGGCGGCGGCTGCCCCGGACGGCGCGGTGACCCTGGTCAGCGCGGCGGGCACGACACAGAGCGCCTTCTCCGCGCGTTTCGTGCCCGATCCGGAGGTGCCCGGCTGGGGCGCGTGGCAACTCGCCCTGCCCAGTGCTGACTCCACGACGGCGACCGTCACCCGGGTCCACCACGGCCAGGCGCCCGATGTCCGTGACTGGAACCATGTCGCGCTGGTCCACGACGGGTTCCGGCGCGAGGCCCAGCTCTACGTCAACGGCCGGCTGGCCGGGAGCGTCTGCACCGACGAGGGCGACACCGCCTGCGAGCCCGGCTCCACGGCCGAAAACGTCCTGACGTTCCGCGCGGGGAACTCCCTCCAGGCGGGGCGCACTCGTTCCGGCGGTGCCTGGGGCGAGTACTGGCCCGGTGCTGTCGACGACCTGTGGACCTTCCAGGGCACCCTCTCGCCCGGACAGATCGCGAACCTGGCGGCGGGCACTCCCGACGCCCCGACCGAGGTGCCCTGACAGGCGCTCCGTACCGCCGGTCCGCCGCGAGGCCCGGCCGACGTTCTCGACGAAGGATGAGTGACGGATGAACGGCACGGTCCGGCTGCGCCGAGCGCGCACGGTGACGCGGCGAAGAGTCGCGTGGTGGCTCTCGCTCATGATGGTGGCCTCGCTGCTGCAGGCCCTGTCGCTGCCGTCCGCGATCGCCGCGGACAGCGACAGCGACGACTTCGGGAGTCACCTCTCCTCCGAGGAGCCGGTCGGCGGCCGGGACGGGATACCGGTCGAGCCGCGGCCGGAGGAGGAGACTCCCCGCATCCCGCGGGAGGACCCGCGCGCCGCCTGGCCGGAGGCCGGCACAGGCTCCGTGCGGCTCTCCGAAGAGGCGGCCACCGCCGAGTCCGCGCGATCCGGCGAACTGCCCGTGCGGCTGGCCGCCGAGGAACCGGCGGGCGCCACGGCCGAGGTGCGGGTCCTGGACCAGGACGCGAGCGCGGCGGCGGGTGTCGAGGGGGTGCTGCTGACCGTCGAGCGGCGGGACGGATCGCGCGGGCGGCCCGGTGGCGTGGACGTGGAGCTGGCGTACGGCGACTTCGCCGGTGCGTACGGCGGCGGCTATGGATCGCGCCTGACCTTCTACGCGCTGCCGGCCTGCGTGCTCCGGACGCCGGACGAGCCCGGGTGTCGCGAAGCCACTCCGGTGACCTCCCGGAACGACACCGAGCGGGAGACCCTGACGGCCAGTGGCCTGCGGCTGGGCGGCGACGACCCGGTGGTGCTGGCCGCCGTGGCCGACGAGCAGGGCGTCGAGAGCGACTACACCGCGACCGAGCTCTCGCCCTCCTCCACCTGGGACGTCGGCCTGAACACCGGTGACTTCCAGTGGTCCTACGAGATGCCGGTGCCGGCCGTGCCCGGCGGGCTGATGCCGACCGTCGGACTGTCCTACTCCTCGGGAGCCATCGACGGCCAGACCGGCGGGACCAACAACCAGGCGTCGTGGGTGGGTGACGGGTTCGACCTGTGGCCCGGCTACATCGAGCGGACGTACCAGTCGTGTGCCGAGGAGGGCGTGGAGAACGCCGACGGCAACACGGTGGGGGACCTGTGCTGGGAGTACGACAACGCGTTCATCTCGTTCAACGGCCACGGTGGTGAACTGGTCCCGGCCGGCGGCGACCTGTGGAAGTTCCAGCAGGACGACGGCACCCGTATCCGGCATCTGACGGACAGCGCGCGGGCCAACGGCGACAACAACAACGAGTACTGGGAGCTGACCACTCCGGACGGCACGCGGTACTACTTCGGCTATCACCGGCTGCCCGGCTGGGCCTCCGGCAAGGAGACCACCGACTCGACGTGGACCGTGCCGGTCTACGGCAACGACGCGGGCGAGCCCTGCCACGCGTCCACGACGGCCGCTTCCTCCTGTACCCAGGCGTGGCGCTGGAACCTCGACTACGTGGTGGACGTGCGCGGCAACGCCATCGCGTACTACTACGACACCGAGACCAACACCTACGGCCGGTTCCTCGACAAGACCGACAACGCCTCCTACATCCGGGGCGGCACGCTGGACCGGATCGAGTACGGCCTGCGGTCCGACACGGTCTACGCCACCCCGGCCCTCGCCAAGGTGGACTTCACCGGCAGCACCCGGTGCCTGCCGCAGATCGGGGTGGACTGCTCGGAGTCCGCCATCGACGCCAATGAGACACACTGGTACGACACTCCGTGGGACCTCAACTGCGGCGCGTCCGAGGACTGCGACACCGGACGGTACTCGCCCACCTTCTGGACCCGGTACCGGCTCACCGGCGTCAGCGCCCAGGTGCTGCGCTCCGGCTCCTACGCGCCCGTCGACTCCTGGGCCCTGACACACCGCTGGGGCACGGCGGACGTCGACTACCAGCTCCTGCTGGACACGGTCCAGCGCACCGGCCAGGGCACGACGTCCCCGATCACGCTGCCCAGGGTCTCGTTCACCTACGAGCAGCGGGCCAACCGGCTGGACGCGGTCGGCGACGGTTACGCCCCGTTCGTCAAGGAGCGGCTGGCCACGGTGACGGACGAGTTCGGCGGGCAGATCGACGTCGAGTACTCCGGCGAAGCGTGCGACGCCGGGAACCTGCCGGTGCCGGAGACCAACACCACCCGCTGCTTCCCGCAGTACATCGGCGGCGGCGGGGACATCGCCCCCGATCTGGAGTGGTTCAACAAGTACGTGGTGACGTCCGTGACCGCGACCGACCGCACCGGCGGGTCACCCGACCAGGTGCGGCGGTACCAGTATCCCGGGGGCGCCGCCTGGCACTTCGACGACGACAACGGGCTCGTCCCCGACGACGAGAAGACGTGGTCGCAGTGGCGCGGCTACGGCCAGGTGCGGGTACAGACCGGCGGTCAGGGCACGGACGGCATGATCAGCCAGGAGGACACGTTCTTCCTGCGCGGCATGGACGGCGACCGGCTCAACGAGTCCGGGGGCACCAAGGACGTGTCCGTCACCCTGCCCGCCGGGGAGGGCGACCCCATCACCGACCATCCCGCGACGCAGGGCTTCGCCTACCGGACGGTGACCTACGACGGGGTCGGCGGCCCGGTGCTGGAGAAGTCGGTGACCCGGCCGTGGCACCACGAGACGGCGCGCAGTGTCCGCGACTGGGGCACGATCACCTCCGACTTCACCGGCGAGGCCCGGATCACCGCGTGGACCTCGCTGGACGGCGGCGCGGGCGGCCAGTGGCGCACCACCCGCGTCGACCACACCTACGACACCGTCGCCGGACGCCTGACGGAGACCAACGAACTCGCGGACACCGCCACCACGGCGGATGACCGGTGCGTACGCACCACCTACGCCACGAACTCCGGCGCCAACCTGCTGACCCTGCCCAGCAGGACCGAGACCGTCGCCGTGGCCTGCGGCGCCACCCCGGACCGGGACACGGACGTCATCGCGGACGAGCGTTTCGCCTACGACGGCGGCTCGTACGGCCAGGCACCCACCGCGGGGAACGTCACCGCGACCGCCGTGCTGAAGGACCACAACGGCACCACCGCGACCTACCTGGAGAGCGGCGCCACGTACGACGTCTACGGCCGCGCGCTGACCGCCACCGACCTGACCGCGAACGTGACGGTCACCGGGGGCACACTCACCCGGACCGCCCGCTCCGACGGCCGCACCACGACCACCGCGTACAGCCCGACGACGGGCTTCGCGACGCAGGTGACCGAGACGTCTCCCCGGGCCAATCCGTCCGTGGCGACCTCCGCACAGGTCACCGTCACCAAGCTCGACCCGCTGCGCGGCCTGCCGACCGACATCACGGACACCAACAACCTGCGCACGGTGACCCAGTACGACGCGCTGGGCCGCGCCACCAAGATCTGGCTTCCCAACCGCCAGACGACTCAGCTCCCGAACTACCAGTTCACCTACCAGATCAGCGACGGCCAGCCGGTCGCCGTCGGCACCCGGGTGCTGGACTTCGACGGCACCCAGATCATCTCCTACGGACTGCTCGACGGCTTTCTGCGGGAACGGCAGACCCAGACACCGGGGCCGGGCGGCACCCGCCTGCTGACGGACGTCCTGTACGACGAACGCGGCCTGGTCGCCAGAACCAACGCCGCCTACCACACGTCCGGCGCGCCGAGTCAGACGATCTTCGTGCCGGTCGAGGTCGACAAGGTGGAGACCCAGACCCGTCACACCTACGACGCGCTGGGCCGCGAGACCGAGTCCCGGGTCATGGCGGGCAGCACCGACGGCGGAGACGTGCTGTCCACCACCACGACCACCTACCGGGGCGACCGCACCACGGTGATCCCGCCCGAGGGCGCCACCGCCACCACCACGCTGGTCGACGCCCGCGGCCAGGTCGCGGAACTGCGCCAGCACCACAGCCGGTCGGCGACCGCCGCGTACGACGCCACGCGCTACCGCTACACCCCGGCCGGTCAGCTTGCCGAGGTGACCGACCCGGCCGGGAACAGGTGGACGTACACCTACGACCAGCTCGGCCGGAACACCGCGACGACCGACCCCGACGCCGGGCGGACCGTCAGCACGTACGACGACCGGGGCCTGCTGACCACCCGCACCAACGCCCGTGACATCACGCTGGCCTACCTCTACGACGGTCTCGGGCGCCAGACCCAGCTACGGGAGGGCACCGCGACCGGTCCGTTGCGCGCCGAATGGGTGTGGGACACCGTCGCCGGGGCGGAGGGCGAACTCGCCAAGTCCATCCGCCACGAGGGCGGCGCGGCCTACACGCAGGAAGTCACCGACTACGACTCCCTCTACCGGCCCGCGCGCACCCAGACGGTGATCCCCGCGGCGGAAGGGGCGCTCGCCGGCACCTACACCACGCAGACCCAGTGGGACCTGTCCGGGACCGTCCGCAGCGTCGCCTTCAACGCGGCGGGCGGCCAGGCCGGTTACAGCTACGCGTACGGGTACGAGCCGGACACGCTCCGGCCCACCCTGATCGACGGCCTGGGCGATCCCGGCCTGCTCGTCAACGTCGGGTACAGCCCGACCGGCAAGCCGCTCCAGTACGTCATGTCCGACCGCGGCGGCGGCGATGTGACGGTGGCCAACACCTATGAGTGGGGCACCCAGCGGCTGGCCACCACGCAGATCCGGCGCGAGAACCAGCCCGGCTGGGACCGGGGCGAGTCGTACACGTACGACGAGGCGGGCAACGTCCGCTCCATCGCGGACCTGTCCCGGACCGGCACGGATGTGCAGTGCTTCCAGTACGACTACTTGCGCCGCATGACGGAGGCGTGGGCGCAGGGGGCCGAGGGCTGCGCGAGCACGCCGTCGGCCGCCGCCATGGGCGGCCCGGCGCCGTACTGGCACTCGTACACCTATGACGCGGTGGGCAACCGCCTGACCGAGACCCTGCACGAGCAGGACACCTCGCGCACCTACGACTACCCCGACCCGGGGACCGCGCGGGCGCACACCCTGACGTCGGTCACGGAGAACGCGCCCGGCATCCAGTCGCTGGAGGAGTACACCTACGACGCCACCGGCAACACGCGCACCCGCCAGACCGGCGGCGACACCCAGACGCTGACCTGGGACGCTGAGGGGCACCTGGCGGCGGTGGAGGAGGCCGACGGCGCCACGACCGAGTACCTCTACGACGCCGACGGCGGGCGGCTGATCGGGCGGACCCCGACCGAGACGACCGTCTACCTCGGGCACACCGAACTCGTCCTGCGCGCCGGGTCGTCCACCGTCGAGGCGACCCGCTACATCGACCTGGGCGGCGGCCACACGGCCGTCCGGAAGAACGACGGCTCGGTCTCCTTCACCCTGGCCGACCACCACGGAACCGGCCAGATCGGCGTCGACGCCGCCACGTCCGCCGTCACCCAGCGCCGCACGCTGCCCTTCGGCGGCCTCCGCGGCGACGAGCCGACGTCCTGGCCCGGCACCCGCGGCTTCGTCGGCGGCACGACGGACACGACGACGGGCCTGACGCATCTGGGAGCGCGCGAGTACGACCCGGCCCTCGGGCGGTTCGTCTCCCTCGACCCGGTGATGGACCTGACCGACCCGCAGCAGATCCACGGCTACACGTACGCCGCCAACAACCCGGTCACCTACGCGGACCCCACCGGCCTGATGTACATCCCGCGGATCTGGCCCAAGCCGGGCAAGGCCACCGGAGGCGGCACGAAGGGCGGCAGCAAGCACGGCCGCGGCGGCTCCCGCGGCGGATCGAGCGCCTCCGGCAAGGGATCGCCCATGCCGGCGTCCTCCGCCGTTCCGGCGGTCGCCGGCACGGGCGGCGGGGGCCATGTCCAGGGGATCGGCTTCGACATCCCTGGAGTGCCGGACGACGACCCGTGGGGGGTCACGGACTTCGTCGAGGAAGGCATCGGCCGGGGCATTGAGTTCGTGGAGGACAGCGCGAGACTCGCCCGGGACCTGCTGCTTCCTGATATCGAGGCGACGGGAGCGTGCCTGTCCGGGCTCGACTTCAGCTGGGATTGCCTTCTCAACTATCTGGAGTTCACGCCCTTGAAGTTCGGGAAGTTGGACAAACTGTGGGACAAGGCTGACGAGTTCCTGCGCCGCGGCGACGAGGCGGCGGGGGACGCCCGCCATACTCCGTCCGCTTGCCGCAACAGCTTCCTGCCGGGGACCGAGGTCCTGATGGCGAACGGGACGTACAAGCCGATCGAGGACGTCGAGATCGGTGACGAGATCCTGGCGACCGACCCGGAGAGCGGGGAAACGGAAGCCAGAACGGTCACCGCGGAGTTGTGGAACGAGGGCCGGAAGGATCTCACCACCCTCACCGTCACCACGCCTGACGGCGAATCCGCCACTATCACCTCGACGGACGCCCACCCCTACTGGACACCGGACTCACAAACCTGGACCACGGCCGACGACCTCCGCCCCGGCACCTGGCTCCTGGATACCACCGGCACCCGAGTCCACGTCACGGCCGTGCACCACCACACCACCCGGGCCCTGGTCCACAACCTCACGGTGGAAGGCCCGCACACGTACTATGTGCTGGCTGGCGACACGCCTCTCCTCGTTCACAACAACAACTGCCTTACTGGTGGCTTCAGGCACGGTGTGACAGCGGAAGAGATAACGGACATAAATCGATCCTATGGCGGCCTTACCGTCATGCACGGGTCTCCGGCGAATACCTTGGCGAATGCCAGTCGGTATGACGGTTTTTGGGACAGGTCGGCTGTCATTATTCGGGACGTGGCTGGCGGCCACATGTTCGACAACGGGAACAAGCGAACTGCTCAAGCCGTCGTCGAAGAATTGATGGAGCGCAATAATGTACTGAGCGGTCCAAGTTCGAGCGAGCTGAGAAGCGTCATCGGTGCTGTGGCGCGAGGGGAGTTGCGCACTGTCGATGACATCTCATCTGCTTTGCGGGGCTACTGAAGGAGAAGGTCTTGGAGAACGTCGAAGCGATCATGAGTGCATTGGCGGCCCAGGGGATCACCGTCATCCTCAAGATCGACCACGAACGAGTATCCGATGGAACCGAGCCGTGGACAATCGTGATGTCGGGCCCCGGCGTAGGGGAGGGAGAATTCATTCGAGTTGATGCTTCGAGCCTTGCCGCGTGTGTCGAGCAAGGCGTGAGTTACTTGCGTGAGAAACCTGGTGACTGGCACTGGCTGACATCCCTCATGCCTTGATGAATTGATCTTTGTCCAATGCTTTTCTCCATGTGGCGGAATATCTCTTCGGCGGATCTGTGTGCCCGCTGGGAGAGGTCGTCTTGGGGCGAGAATGTCGTATGCCTGTTTTCAATGATTTGACCTCCCGCGATGCGGAATCCGGGCCGCAAGGGGGTGCCCTGGAGGACCAGAACCACAGGCGTGGTGGCATCGAGAGAGGAGCAAGGCGGTGGGTCGCTGAATATGGGGATACCATGTTCGATCTGCTGCAGGTCAGACAAATCATCGAGGACCTTCCCGGCATTCTTCTTTCTCATCCGGGCCGTACCGAGCAGGTGGAGGGGCTGACGGAGGTACTGGAACGAGCGGTTCGGCTGAGGGGTACGTCTGGATCGCTGGGAACTGGTCCCGGGAGTAGGGACTCGCGATGCGCGGGTCGGGGCGCGGGAAGGTATCCGGCGCGGTGAGAACGAGGGTGTCGGCCCGTCGCTCGGATGACGGGTGCCTGCTCACGTGCACCGACGCGCGGTGTCACCTGGTGGCAGTTCGGTGGTGCCGGATCGCCCCGGTGGGGGGATCGACTAGCGTTGGGGGGCGGCGGGGACACAGTGACGCGGATGATGGGCTGAGGACTGAATGAACGCTGCTGGTCGGGCCAGGCTTGATCGGATGCCGGAGTGGAGTGCGCTGGCGAAGCACCGGGAAGTGCTCGGGGAGGTGCGGCTGCGGGAGTTGTTCGAGCGGGATCCCGGGCGGGCCGGGCGGTACGGGGTGCGGGTCGGGAATCTCTTCATCGACTATTCCAAGCAGCTCGTCACGGACGAGACGCTGCGGCTGCTGCGGGAGCTGGCGGACGCCACCGGGGTGGCCGGGCTGCGGGACGCCATGTTCCGGGGCGAGAAGATCAACGTGACCGAGGGGCGGGCCGTGCTGCACACCGCGCTGCGGGCGCCGCGCGACGCCGTGGTCGAGGTGGACGGTGAGAACGTCGTGCCGGCCGTGCACGCCGTGCTGGACCGGATGGCGGCGTTCGCGGACCGGGTGCGGTCGGGGGAGTGGACCGGGCACACCGGGAAGCGGATCAGGACCGTCGTCAACATCGGCATCGGCGGCTCGGATCTGGGGCCCGCCATGGCGTACGAGGTGCTGCGGCCGTTCACCGCGCGGGAGCTGGGCTTCCGGTTCGTCTCCAACGTGGACGGCGCCGACCTCCACGAGGCCGTGCGGGACCTGGACCCGGCCGAGACGCTGTTCATCGTGGCGTCGAAGACCTTCACCACCATCGAGACCATCACCAACGCCACCTCGGCGCGACGCTGGCTCCTCGACGGGCTCGGCGGGGACGAGGCCGCCGTCGCCCGGCACTTCGTCGCCGTGTCGACCAACGCCGCGAAGGTGGGCGAGTTCGGCATCGACACCGCCAACATGTTCGAGTTCTGGGACTGGGTCGGCGGCCGATACTCGTACGACTCGGCCATCGGGCTGTCGCTGATGGTCGCCATCGGGCCCGAGCGGTTCCGGGAGATGCTGGACGGGTTCCGGCTGGTCGACGAGCACTTCCGCACCGCGCCGTTCGAGGAGAACGCGCCCGTGCTGCTCGGGCTGCTCGGCATCTGGTACGGGGCCTTCTTCGACGCGCAGGCGCACGCCGTCCTGCCCTACAGCCACTATCTGTCGCGCTTCACCGCCTACTTGCAGCAGCTCGACATGGAGTCCAACGGCAAGTACGTGGACCGCGAGGGGCGGCCCGTCGCCTGGCAGACCGGGCCGGTGGTGTGGGGCACGCCGGGGACCAACGGGCAGCACGCGTACTACCAGTTGCTGCACCAGGGGACGAAGCTCATTCCGGCGGACCTCATCGGGTTTGCCCGGCCGGTGGAGGAGCTGGCGGACGGGCTGAAGGCGCAGCACGACCTGTTGATGGCGAACCTCTTCGCGCAGGGGCAGGCGCTCGCCTTCGGGAAGACGGCGGACGAGGTGCGGGCGGAGGGCGCTCCGGAGGAGCTGGTGCCGCACAAGACGTTCCCGGGGAACCGGCCGACCACCACCATCCTGGCGGACGAGCTGACCCCGTCCGTGCTGGGGCAGCTGGTCGCGCTGTACGAGCACAAGGTCTTCGTGCAGGGCGCCGTGTGGGACATCGACTCCTTCGACCAGTGGGGAGTCGAGCTGGGCAAGGTCCTCGCCAAGCGGGTGGAGCCCGCGCTGACGGAGGGGGCCGAGGTCCCGGGCCTCGACCCCTCCACCGCCGGTCTCGTAGCGAAGTACCGCGAGCTGCGCGGCCGTTGATCCGGCAGGCGGCGCGTCAGGCGTCAGGCGGTGGGTGGTGCCGCCGTGCGGTCCAGGAGCCACAGGGTGCGCTCCGTGCCGGAGACGCTCGCGGCCGGGGCCGACGTGTCGGCGCCGGACAGGGCGGCGGCCACCGCCTCCGCCTTGTCCTCGCCCGCCGCCAGCAGCCACACCTCGCGCGCCGAGCAGATCGCCGGCAGGGTGAGGCTGACCCGGACCGGCGGCGGCTTGGGCGCGTCGTGGACCGCCACCACGGTGCGGTCCGTCACCTTCAGCGCCGGGTGGCCGGGGAACAGCGACCCCACGTGCGTGTCCGGGCCGACGCCCAGCAACAGCACGTCGAACGGGCCGTCCGCCGCCGCGAGTTCGGCGGCGTACGCCTCGGCCGCCGCCTCCGGGGAGGCGGCGGCGTCCGACGGCGGCACCGGGTGGACCCGTGCCGGGTCGAGGGGGACCGCGTCCAGCAGGGCCGCGCGGGCCTGCGTGTGGTTGCGGTCCGGGTCCCCGGCCGGGAGGAAGCGCTCGTCGCCCCACCACAGGTGGAGACGCGCCCAGTCCACGGTGTCCCGGGCCGGGGAGGCGGCGAGCGCGGCCAGCAGGCCGTTCCCGTTCCGCCCGCCGGTCAGCACCACCGAGGCCGCGCCGCGCGCCGCCTGGGCGTCCACGATCGCCGTGATCAGCCGGGCGGCCGTGGCCCGCGCCATCACGTCCTGGTCCGGGTGGACGACGACCTGCCGACCGCTCATGAGGCCGGCTTCGCGGCGGGCTTCGCGGCCGGCTTCTTCGCCGCCTTCTTGCCCGTGGCCTCCGCGGCCTCCGCGGCCCCCGGGGCGGGTGGCGACGCCGCGTCGGCCCCGGGCTCCTGCCCGGGCGTGCCCAGCCTGCCCACGCCGTACCGGACGGCCTGCGCGTACGCCTCGTCCGGGTCCAGCCGGCGCAGCTCCTCCGCGATCAGCTCGGCCGTCGCCCGCCGGTGCAGTGCCACGTGCCGGTCCGGCTGGCCCGGCACCGACAGCGTGGCCAGCGCGCCGTCCGGCCGGTCCAGCGCGATCGTGCCGTCCTCGGTGGTCAGCCGCACGGCGGTGATCCCCGGGCCCGGCGAGACGTCCCGCTCGACGGGCACGCCGAGCCGCTCGGCGAGCCACAGCGCGAGCAGCTCCGTGCTCGGGTTGTACTCCTCACCCTCCACCCGCGCCGAGGAGATCTCCGCCTGCTTCTGGTCCAGCGCCGCCGCCAGCACGCTGCGCCACGGCGTGAGGCGGGTCCACGCCAGGTCCGTGTCGCCCGGCGCGTACACCTCGGCCCGCATGCCCAGGGCGGCCACCGGGTCCTCGGTCGCCGCCGCGTCCGTGATCCGCCGCTGCGCCAGCGTGCCGAGCAGGTCCTCGGCCGGATCGCCGGGGGCCTCCTCGGGCCACCACACGACCACCGGCGCGTCGGGCAGCAGCAGCGGCAGCACCACGCTGTACGCGTGCGCCGCCAGCTCGCCGTGCAGCCGCAGCAGCACGGTCTCGCCGTTGCCGACCTCGCCGCCGACCCGCACCTCGGCGTCGAGCCGGGCGGTGGACCGCTCGCGCGGCGAGCGGCCCGGGCGCTTGATGACCACGAGGATCCGGCACGGGTGTTCCCTGGACGCCTCGCTGGCGGCCTTCAGCGCGTCGTAGTGATGTCCCTCGTCGGTCACGATGACCAGGGTCAGCACCATGCCGATCGCCGAGCCGACCGCGCGGCGCGCCTGGATCAGGCCCGCGTTGATCTGGCTGGATGTGGTGTCCGTCAGGTCGATCTTCATGGCCGCCGCCAGCTCCGTCCGTCGCGCGCGAGCATGTCATCCGCCGCCCTGGGACCCCACGTGCCGGCCGTGTACGGCTCGGGCTTGCCGTGCTTGGCCCAGAACTCCTCGACCGGGTCGAGGATCTCCCAGGACCGCTCGACCTCCTGGTGCCTCGGGAACAGGTTCGCGTCGCCCAGCAGCACGTCGAGCAGCAGCCGCTCGTACGCCTCCGGGCTGGACTCCGTGAACGACTCGCCGTACGCGAAGTCCATCGTCACGTCCCTGATCTCCATCTGGGTGCCCGGCACCTTGGAGCCGAAGCGCACGGTGACGCCCTCGTCCGGCTGGACGCGGATGACCAGCGCGTTGTGGCCCAGCTCCTGGGTGTCGGTCGCGTCGAACGGCGAGTACGGCGCGCGCTGGAAGACGACCGCGATCTCCGTGACCCGCCGCCCGAGCCGCTTGCCGGTGCGCAGGTAGAACGGCACGCCCGCCCAGCGGCGGTTGTCGATCTCCAGCCGCATCGCCGCGAACGTGTCGGTCACCGACGCCGGGTCGATGCCCTCCTCGTCCAGGTAGCCGCGCACCTTCTCGCCGCCCTGCCAGCCCGCCGTGTACTGCCCGCGCACGGTGTGCCGGCCGAGGTCGGCGGGGAGCTTGACCGCCTTCAGCACCTTCAGCTTCTCGGTGACCAGGGCGTCCGCGTCGAACGACGACGGCTCCTCCATCGCCGTGAGCGCCAGCAACTGCAGGAGGTGGTTCTGTATGACGTCGCGGGCCGAGCCGATGCCGTCGTAGTACCCGGCCCGGCCGCCGATGCCGATGTCCTCGGCCATCGTGATCTGCACGTGGTCGACGTACGACCGGTTCCAGATCGGCTCGAACATCGTGTTGGCGAAGCGGAGCGCCAGGATGTTCTGGACGGTCTCCTTGCCCAGGTAGTGGTCGATCCGGAAGACCTCGTGGGCGGGGAAGACGTCGTGCACGACCCGGTTCAGCTCCTGGGCGGAGGACAGGTCGTGCCCGAACGGCTTCTCGATCACCGCCCGCCGCCAGCTGTCGCCCTGGCCCTGCGACAGCCCGTGCTTCTTGAGCTGCCGCACCACCGTGGGGAAGAACTTCGGCGGCACCGAGAGGTAGAACGCGAAGTTGCCCCCCGTGCCGCGCTGCTTGTCCAGCTCCTCCATGGTGGTGCGCAGCGTCGTGAACGCCTGGTCGTCGTCGAAGACGCCGGGGACGAAGCGCATCCCCTCGGCAAGCTGGCGCCACACCTCCTCGCGGAACGGGGTGCGCGCGTACTGCTTGACGGAGTCGTGGACCACCGCGCAGAAGTCCTCGTCCGCCCAGTCCCGGCGGGCGAAGCCCACCAGCGAGAAACCCGGCGGCAGCAGCCCCCGGTTGGCGAGGTCGTAGACAGCGGGCATCAGCTTCTTGCGGGACAGGTCCCCGGTCACCCCGAAGATGACCAGGCCCGACGGCCCCGCGATGCGCGGGAGCCGCCGGTCCTGCGGACCGCGCAGGGGATTGCTGGACTTCGAGCTGCCGCTCACCGGTCTCTCAGCCCTCTCCGCCGGCCAGACGCTCCAGCTCGGCCTGGGTGGATTCGAGGAGGCCGTTCCAGGCGGTCTCGAATTTCTCGACGCCTTCGTCTTCGAGGAGCTGGAC